>JAUNNU010000049.1 GCA_030537295.1 Bacteroidia bacterium | reverse complement strand
GAGTTTCTGAAACCATTGAAACCTCTGAAACTACATTCTATCCGACGCTGCCCTCCAATGTGATTGACAGCAGTTTCTGCGCCTCTACCGCAAATTCCATCGGCAGTTTGTTCAAGACGTCTTTCGCATAGCCGTTGACAATCAAACCGATGGCTTTTTCCGTCGGGATGCCGCGTTGGTTGCAGTAGAAGAGCTGGTCTTCGGAAATCTTCGATGTCGTGGCTTCATGCTCCAGGATGCTGCTGTCGTTGCCGCATTCAACGTAAGGCCACGTGTGCGCACCGCATTGACTGCCAAGGAGTAACGAGTCGCACTGCGAGAAGTTGCGACAGTTGGTGGCAGCCGGCACCACCTTCACCAATCCGCGGTAGCCGTTCTGACTGTGGCCGGCGGAGATGCCTTTCGAGATGATGGTGCTGCGGCTGTTCTTTCCGACGTGAATCATCTTGGTGCCCGTGTCGGCCTGTTGATAGTTGTTCGTGACCGCCACCGAATAGAACTCCGCGACGGAGTTGTCACCTTTTAATATACAGCTCGGATATTTCCATGTTATCGCGGAGCCTGTCTCGACCTGCGTCCACGAGATCTTGGCGCGTTCGCCACGGCAGATGCCGCGTTTCGTCACGAAATTGTAGATACCGCCCTTGCCGTCTTTGTCGCCAGGATACCAATTCTGAACCGTAGAATATTTCACTTCGGCGTCTTTCTCAGAAATGATTTCGACTATTGCGGCATGCAGCTGATTTTCATCGCGTTGCGGCGCAGTGCAGCCTTCCATGTAACTCACGTAAGCACCTTCATCGGCGACTATCAGGGTGCGCTCGAACTGCCCGGTGTTCGCTGCGTTGATGCGGAAATACGTCGATAGCTCGATGGGGCAGCGGACGCCTTTCGGGATGTAACAGAACGAGCCGTCGCTGAAAACCGCAGAGTTCAACGCGGCAAAGAAGTTGTCGGTGTAAGGCACGACGCTCCCGAGATATTTTTTCACAAGGTCGGGGTGCTGCTTCACCGCCTCGCTGAACGACATGAAGATAATGCCGTGTTTCGTCAACGTCTCCTGAAAAGTTGTCTTCACCGAGGTCGAGTCCATGACGGCATCGACAGCCACGCCGGAGAGTTTCTTCTGTTCGTCGAGCGAGATGCCGAGCTTGTCGAAAGTCGCCAAAAGCTCCGGGTCAACCTCGTCGAGACTTTGTTTCTCCTTGCGCTTTTTCGGTGCAGCGTAATATATAATACTTTGATAATCAATAGGTGGAATGTCGAGGTGCGCCCATGTCGGCTGCTTCAACGTAAGCCAATGCCGGAAAGCCTTCAGACGGAACTCCAACAGCCATTCCGGTTCCTCTTTCTTCTTGGAAATCAATCGGATGATGTCTTCGTTCAGCCCCTTCGGAATGAAATCGGTCTCGATGTCGGTCACAAAACCAAACTCGTAGTCCTTTTTCGTCACCTCTTCAATGATGTTTTCTTTCTGATTCGACTCCATTTTCTTCTTATTAAGAATGATTTTAAATAAGGCTGCAAAAATACTAATTTTTATCATATAAACACACGAAAAAGTTAAATTGTTTTGAATATTTTCAACAACAAAAATTTGTGAAAAAACGTTATCTTTGCACTCTGAAAAATTTAAGAATGGCTGAAAGAAATTTTGTTAAGAAAATAATGCAAAATCCTGTATATCTTACAATTACAGGAATTATCGGTGCTGTGTTGCTTTTCTTTTTGGTACTTTATCTCGCAGTCCCGTCGTATCGTTTCGATGAGTCGGAGCCTTTTCACGGCGAGTTTGTCTTCAATCCGTATCAGGAAGTTGATTCAAATCAATTTACAAATCCTATTTACATTGATTTTCGTTCTGAATCAATTGAAAATCATGGAGTTAGTGTGTATGAGTATGGGTTTGCGATGACGGGTACGCGTTTCCTTTGCTTGGGTTACAAAGATGTTCGGAAAATGGATTATCCATTTCTGCAAAGCATTCATTATAAGCAATATAACCTCGACAAACTTAATAAAACCACTCGGTTGGTGGCTCCGGCGCATCCTTCGAAAGGATTTAAGAAAGGCGAGCTCGCGAATCTTGACCATTATCGTGTGATTGAGGCGTTGAGCGAAAATGATAACTCGTTGTATTACTGGGATATAGCGTTGTCAAACGGGCATCGTGCAAACATAATCGCCAGTGGTGAAAAAGCTGGTTTTACAACGGCTTGCCTTTCTGACGATGAACCTGAAAGTATTTACAAATCCCTCGAAACCGGAAATTCATACGGTGTCAGATTTAAAAACAATCCGAATGAAGTGCCTGTGTTAGAATATGTTACGTTTAGAAACGACACGATTTCAGTTTACGTTTCCGACAAGGCAAAGGAAATACGCTTCATCGGACAAAATGCCGTGACAAAAGAAACGGTGGAAAACTCCAATCAAGCGTGTTATTTCTTCAAAGATGATGATTCTTACATCAGGACTGAGATTGAATTTGAAGATGGTAATACATTGTATCTCAATCCGATAGTGCGTCATCAGTATCAATATTTCTTCGATCCTGACCACGCTTTCGTGATGAAAGGCCGCACTTATCTGATGTGGGCGGTTTATATAATCGTTGTGGTTGCATATTTTTACAGAGTTGTGAAAAATCGCAAAAAAAGTAGCTTATGATAATAACACTGATAATTCTGAAAATACTTTCAAAGTTAAATATTGTTAAATTTACTGAGGAAAAAATCCCGAAATATCTCACTATCGTATTGATTGTTAGTTTGTTAATACGAAGTTTTCTCGCGGCTTTCGTCGAATTTGGCAACGATGAAGTCTATTATTGGACGTATGCGCTTTATCCCGACTGGAGTCATTTCGACCATCCTGGAATGGTCGGCTGGATGATGCAGCTTTTCAGTCTTAACTTGTTGTTTGACAGTGAGTTCGCCTTGCGTTTGCCGTCAGTTGTCTTCATGACAATTAACACATATTTGATATATAAAATCGGTTGTGAGATAAAAAACAGGCTCGCTGGGTTTTACGCTGCGCTGCTTTACACGGCTTCAATTTATGCTTTCGTCATAACCGGAATATTCATAATGCCTGATACTCCGTTGAGTATCTTTGTGTTACTGTCGATTTTGTGTTTTGTGAAATATTTTTCAAGCGAAAAACAACCTGCGAAATTCCTGCTTCTTGCCGGCTTGTTCTGCGGATTGGCCATCTTGTCGAAATATTCTGGCGTTTTCGTATGGGTCGGTGCTGGTTTGTATATTTTGATTTTTGACCGTAAACATTTGAAAAACAAATATTTGTATTTGTCAGTCCTGATTTCGTTAATCTGCATGATTCCTATTTTGATATGGAACATTCAGAATGATTTCATCAGCTTCACTTTCCATGGCGATCGCGTCGGATTCTTCGGGAAGTTTCATCCTGAATATTTCGCCGCCGAGATTTTCGGGGAGCTTCTTTATAATAATCCGATTTGTTATGTGTTGACAATCATTGCATTAGTGTCTCTCTTTAAAGGCAATAAGTATCTTGGCGAGATGCCGAGAAGATTTTTGTTGCTGTTCGCATTTCCGTTAGTCGGGCTGTTCTGGATTTTCTCTTTGACGAAGCAGATTCTTCCACATTGGACATCGCCGGCATTGGCGGTACTTCTGCTGTTTCCTGCTTCTTATCTTGCTGATAAACAAAAAGATAAAAGTAATATTATTTTGCCGAAGTCGATTTTCTCATCTTTGATTCTGCTTGCGGCTTTTATATTAATAGGTGTGATTGAGATAAAAACAGGCGTGATTCCGTTGAGGTTCACTGACAAATCATGTTCAATTCAGCGTTGGAATGAGGGTGACTTCACCACTACGATTTACGGATGGAGAAAAATCAAACCCGAATTTGAGAAAATCCGTGAGGAGAAAATCGAAGAAGGGCTTATGAAAGAATCCGACGGAATGGTGAATTTGCAATGGTTCCCGCTTGCCAATCTCGATTATTATGTGGCTTATCCGTTGAATATCAATATGTACGGACTTGGCGACATGGAACGAATCCATAAATATTCCTGGATTAACGAGTATCGGGGCGGACTTCAAAAAGGCTCCGACTACTGGTTCCTGACCGAAAGCTCCGACTATTACGAGCCGAAAAAATATCTTGTTGACTATTTTGATGAGATAATTCCATGCGATACGATTGTCGTTGACCGTCGCGGGACACCTGCAAAATACGTGTTTGTCTATATGTGCCGCGACCTGAAATAACACTAAAGTTAATTTTATTTAGATTTTTTTCTCTGTGAGGAAAAAAATGTTAAAAAAGTGTTAAAATTGCTTTTTTAACATTTTTTTTGTTGACTTTTCTGAATCATATTGTGTAACTTTGCCGAAAGTTTAGCAAAGTATGAGAGAGGAGTTTTTGTATTACCTGTGGGAGAATCGTCTTTTGGACAAACATCTCGTCACTGTTGATGGGGAGGATGTGACGATTTTGAGTGTCGGTGTCAGGAATCACGATGCGGGGCCTGATTTTTTGGATGCGAAAATCAAGATTTCTAACACGTTGTGGGCCGGTCATGTTGAGATGCACGTAAGTGCCAACGACTGGTTCAAGCACGGCCATCAGGACGATGACGCATATAACAATGTGATTCTCCATGTAGTGTATCTTAATGACAGTGAACGACTTACGATTCCAACTGTTGAAGTGTCAGGGCATTTCGACGAGTCGATTTACAGCAGGTACAACGCTTTCATGAAGTCGCGGCAATGGGTCGCATGTGGCAAATTGATTTCGAACATCCAGACTTTCACTTGGCTTTCGTGGCTGGAGCGCGTTGTCGTGGAACGTCTCGAAGAGGAAGTCGCCGATGTCCATAAACGGCTCGTTGCAAACAATTACGACTGGGAAGAGACTATCTATCAACGTGTTATGCGTTATTTTGGTTTGAAAGTCAACAACGACGCATTCGAATGGCTCTCGCGGCTGCTCCCGTTGAGGATTTTGCGGAAGCATATTGACAACCCGATTCTGATTGAGGCGATGTTTTTCGGATGCGCCGGATTTTTGGAGCGTGAATTCACAGAGCCGTATCCGCTTCTGCTTCAACGCGAATTTAAGGTGATGAAGTCGAAATTCGACCTTATAACGATGCCGGAAAGCTATTGGAAATTCCTCAGGCTTCGTCCGCCGAATTTCCCCACAATCAGGCTCGCACAGATGGCTTCCGCCGTCGGATTGTTTGATAAATTTCTTTCTAAAATGCTGTCAACCAACGATATAGGAGAAATATACAATTTCTTTGATGTCGAGATAAATGACTATTGGGAAACTCATTATCTTTTTGAGAAACCGTCGAGAAGACAAAAGAAATCCATTGGCTCCGCGTCTGTTGACATATTGATAATCAACGCTATAATACCGGTGTTGTTTTGCTATGGCATGATTCATGACAATCAGGGGCTTAAGGACAGAAGCGTGGGTTTTCTTGAGAAAATCAAGCCGGAGGACAATCTCGTCGTGAGGAACTTCGCCGAAATGGGGGTGAGTGTGTGCAATGCCCAGCAATCGCAGGCTCTGCTGCATCTGTACAGCAATTATTGCCGCAGGCGTAGGTGCTTGGAGTGCCGGGTTTTTACAGCCATTATCAAGGATTATTGAACTCGTTTTCAATGCTTAAAAAAATGTTTTAGAAAAAAACAAAAAAATAATTGTTGTATGAGATAATTTTGTTTATTTTTGCAATTAAATTCTAAAACAAAACTGTAACGTAAAATGGCTGACTTGAGTATAAGACTTTCAGAGATTGAGTTAAAGTTGAGAAAGCTCGTAACGCTTAAGAATCAGTTAGTTGAGAGTAACAGCGAGTTAGTTCGGAGGAATGAGGAACTCTTGGGAACAATTGAGAATCTTCAGACCGAGAACGCGGAATTGAAAGAAAAAATAAATAAAATTACTATTGTTAACGCACTCGGAAACGAGAAGGAAATAGAAGAAAGTAGGCAATTGATTAAGGCATTGGTGAAGGAAATAGATCAATGCGTTGCGATATTGAATGCTGAACAGTAATATAACGGAGCGGATATGAGCGAGAATAATGATATACGGATAAATGTCGTTATAGCAGGTCGCAGTTACCGCTTGAATATAGATAAGACTGACGAGGAGAAAGTGCGGAAGGCGGCGGCGCTGATCAACGATCGCGTTGAAGAATACAAGAAGATATTCACTGACAAGGATTACCTGTCGTGGGTCTCGATGGCTTGCATACAGTTCGCCACCACCGTCGTGAAAAACGAAAACGACTCCGAATACAAAGCTCAATATCTCGACAAACAACTCGATGTAATCGATGCTTTATTGAATGAAAACATAGATCTGTCTGTTTGACGCATGATTCGTAACCTATACAACTAAAACAGAAATTCCGGTTGACTCATGGGAACAAAAACAGGCCTCAGCCTCGAAAGAGGAGCTTCAACGCCAGTGGAAGTTTGCGTTCCGTGGCAGCCATAAGCGTGATTAACAAGGGTTTACGATCCCTTTGAGCAGACAGATCCTTTTTATTTATCTCGTCTCGTGGAAGAGTAAAATTATTGTAAAAAAGATGATTTTACTATCAGTAACAACAAATGTTCTTGTAGCAGTGGCGGTCGCCCTGGTAGGTGGCGGCATCGGCGTGTTGCTGTCAACAACCGTCATGCGCAACGCACTCACAAGAAAAAGCACACAGCTGCTTGAGGAAGCAAAAGAAAAAGGTGAAGTAATCAAGAAAGACAAGATCTTGCAGGCGAAGGAGAAATTCCTTCAGATGAAACAGGATTACGACAAGGAAGTGAACGAGAAAAAACGCGAGATGCAGAAGGCTGAAGCTAAGATCCAGCAACAGCAACAGCAGGCGAATCAACGCGCGGAAGAGCTCCAGCACAAGGCAAATGACCTTAAGAATCAGCAGGATAAGCTCTCAGCACAGCAGGAAGGCCTTGCGAAACGTCAGGCTGAACTTGAAAAAATGCATGAAGAACAGAAGAAGATGCTCGAGACGATTTCCGGCATGACGGTCACGGAGGCGAAAGAACAGCTTAAGGAAGCCGTCAAGGACGAGGCGAAGTCAGAGGCCATGATTCTTGCGAAGGAGATTATCGAAGAAGCGAAGATGTCGGCCAACCAGGATGCGAAGAAAGTCATCCTTGAGACAATCCAGAGAACGGCGGCGGAACACGCAATCGAAAACACCGTCTCGGTGTTTAACATTGAAAATGACGAGATTAAGGGGCGCATCATCGGTCGTGAAGGCCGTAACATCCGCGCACTTGAATCGCTCACGGGCGTTGAGATCATCATCGATGACAGCCCTGACGCGATACTCTTGTCAGGCTTCGACCCGATTCGCCGTGAGATAGCGCGTCTTTCACTTCAGAAACTCGTTACGGATGGCCGTATCCACCCAGCCCGTATTGAGGAAGTGGTGAAGAAAGTCGAGAAGCAGGTTGAACAGGAGATTATCGAGACCGGTAAACGCACCGTCATCGACCTCGGCATCCATAACCTCGCTCCGGAACTCATCAGGATGATTGGTAGAATGAAATACCGTTCGTCATACGGACAGAACCTGCTCCAGCACTCAATCGAAGTGGCGCGCCTCAGCTCCACGATGGCTGCCGAACTCGGCCTCAACCCGAAGGTGGCGAAACGCGCCGGCTTGCTCCACGACATCGGCAAGGTCGCCGAGAATGAGGAAGAGCTCCCGCACGCAATCCTCGGCATGAAGGTTGCGGAGAAATACAAGGAGAAGTCCGATGTATGCAACGCCATCGGTGCTCACCACGACGAGATAGAGATGGAGTCGCTCATCGCGCCTATCGTCCAGGTCTGCGACGCCATTTCCGGCGCGCGTCCGGGTGCACGCCGCGAGGTCGTCGAGGCTTACATCCAGCGTCTGAACAAGCTCGAAGAGATGGCACTTTCATATCCGGGAGTCGTGAAGACTTACGCAATCCAGGCGGGCCGCGAACTACGCGTCATCGTCGGAGCCGACAAGGTCAGCGACCAGGAAGCCGATAGCATCGCATACGACCTCTCGCGTCAGATCCAGACCGAGATGACGTATCCGGGTCAGATAAAGATCACAGTCATCAGAGAGACAAGGTCGGTGCAGTTCGCGAAATAACAATGTTTTTTCTCAAATAACGCAGCCTGGCTCCAGTGGGGTCAGGCTATTTTTTATATTTAAAATTTCGTGTGGCGGTGAAAAATTTGTGCTGATGTTTTCAAAAAATGATTATTTTTGCAAATTTAGTGGAAAAAGCATTATGTGATGGAATTTATGTCATAAGTGCTTGATTATCATGAAAATAATGAAATAATAATTGTATAATGAATTAAAAAATGAAATCTATGAAACCTTTTAGTGTTAAGAATGCCGCTGATGCCGATAATTTGGCGCATCATATCGTAGTTGGCCTGCATCGTCCTGATTATCATCCGGATGACTGCTTCGGTGATGAGGTTATTGATTGTCTTGTGGATGAAGCCTTTGATGTTTGCGGAGATGAACTTTATGGAATTTTCCACAGTGAATGCATGGGATATTTGAAAAGGGAAATGACAAATAGTTAAAATGAGTGAGTTAATAAATGGAGAAAAAGAAAAAATATAAATTCATAGATTCGTTTGCAGGAATCGAAAGTATAGGTCTGAAAGCTTCGCAAAAGATAGAAGTTGTGGATTTATTTTGTGGAGTGGGTGGATTAAGTTATGGACTTAAAACGAAAGGTTTGCAAATCAAAGGTGGATTTGATATTGATTCTTCTTGTAGATTCGCTTATGAACACAATAACGATGCGAAGTTTTTTGATACAGACATTCACAAAGTGACGAAGAAGGAAATTATTGCTTTATATTCAAAAAAAGCGATAAAAGTACTTGCCGGCTGCGCACCTTGTCAACCATTTTCTTCCTATTCTCACACTAAAAAAGATAAAGATCCTAATAAATACGATTTGCTTTATGAATTCGGGCGATTGGTGAAGGAAGTCCATCCAGATTTGATTACAATGGAAAATGTCGCTCAAATATTGAACTTCAAATTGAAACCTGTTTTACAGGATTTTGTTGAATTGCTGAAAAATGAAGGTTATGAAGTTTCTGTAAACAGAGTTTATTGTCCTGACTATGGAATACCACAAAGCAGAAAGAGATTAGTTCTTTTAGCTTCTAAGTATGGAAAAATATCTTTGATTCCAGCGACACATACTCCTGAAAAATATGTAACGGTTGGTGATACTATAAGAGATTTGCCTCCACTAAAAGCAGGTGAAAGAAGCGCTGATGATCCTTTACATCGTGCGATTGCACTAAAGCCTCTCAATTTGCAAAGGATTAAAGCTACACCATACGGAGGTGGGTGGAAAGATTGGCCGGAAGAATTAAGATTGGACTGCCATAAAAAAGATGGCGGTAAAAGTTTTGGCAGTGTTTATGGAAGAATGGTTTGGGAGAAGCCATCTCCGACTATGACAACACAATGTACCGGCTATGGCAATGGTCGTTTTGGACATCCTGAACAAGACCGAGCCATTACACCTCGTGAAGCGGCTTTGTTTCAGACATTCCCAATGGAATATCAATTTTTTGAAAATGAAGGTTCTGTTTCAATTACTACCGTATCAAGATATATCGGGAATGCGGTACCTCCGAAATTGGGTGAGGTAATTGCGGAAAGTATTGTGGAACATCTGAAGAACATAAACCATGGCAAATAACGATCAAGTTTTAAAATGGAGATTTGACGTAAGTACATTTCGTCTTATCGGTCGTGATTTGATTACTGATCGCGTCACTGCATTATTTGAATTAGTGAAAAATTGTTATGATGCAAATGCTCAATCTGTAAAAGTCATTTTTGAAAAAGTCGGAATTGGGAAAGAGAACTCCGTAATCCGAATTGAGGATGATGGCATAGGAATGTCTTTTGAAGATATCCGTGACAAATGGATGGTTATTGGAACATCAAATAAACGGAAAAATCCATACTCGCCTAAACCTTTTAATAGAAAATGCGTAGGAGAAAAAGGGATTGGTCGATTTGCAGTTGATAAACTGGGAGATACAGTTTCAATTTTAACCAAAAAAGCAATGACAAACAATTGGCTTAATGTCAATATTAATTGGTCAGACTATTATCATGAAAAGAATGAAGATTCAAATAGTGGCATCACATTATTTACCGATTTGGAGAATCCCTATTCATTTGAACCAACTACAAACATCGAAGAATCAGGAACAAAGCTGATAATAACATCTTTACGAGAGCCCTGGACAAAAAGCGAAGTTGAACATCTAATTAGAGAAATCTCAAAATTAGTATCACCTTTTTCAAATTTGTCTTTTCCATTCAAAGTCCATGTGATTGCCGAAGAATTCAATATTGATCAAGAAGCCATACGCTCAATAGAGGGGTTCAATATGGCAACAGCCTCTTTTTCCATTGATTTTGACAAAAAACGCGATGTTCAACAAAGTGTTTTCTTCAATAAGGAGATTAAAGAATTCCAAACTCGTGATATTCCAATAAGGAGTTTTGGAGGAATAAAAATGAGTGTTTATTACTTTGATGATGCTGCAAGAAGAAACTATAGAAAAGCCTTTCCGAATAATCATCTTGATGGTTTTAAAGTTTACAGGGATGGTATTATCGCGACCCCTTTTGCCGAGACAAATGAAAATCCAGATCAAAAGCGAGATATTCTTGGCATTGATAAAAGATTATGGCAGGATATTTTCAGCAGAGTTAGCACGCGTGAGTTTATTGGAACAATTGAAATAACAAAAGAAGGAAACCCTGACATCATAGATGCAACTAATCGTCAGGATTTTGTTGACAATACTGCATATCAAGACTTAAAAGATTTTATTATTACACAATTGAATGCAGTTCAAGAATTTAAAATTGACGCACGGAATTCAAGAAAAAAGACAAATCAGCAAGGGCTTCAAGATGCCGCTGATGATATTGACAGATTGATTGATTCTGTTTCAGATATTACAAAAGAAGACCCTTCTTTAAAGCCGAAACTCAATCCGCTCATCAATCAGGCGAAAAAGACAAAGAAATCTGTATCAACAGCAATCAGCGAACAAAAAAAAGAGGCAGAGGAATTTACTCGAAAGGAGAATATCTATTTGAGTATAATGTCACTCCAAGAATATGCCATTCATATAACCCATGCTGTTAGAACCACGTTGAATCAGATTCGAGACAGAGTCGAATTCTTTTATCGTTATTATCCAGATCCAGAAGAAAAAGATCTTTTTTTGCTGTATGCCAAGGAAATGTATGAAAAGTTCATTACATTAAATAAGGTGATTGATTTCATGCTCAGTTATTCTCAATCAAATTTAAAACCTGAAGAGATTGATATTAAAGATACTTTTGAGGATATTTTTAGGGGATATCAGAACATATTCCAAAAAAACGGGATTACTCTTCAGACAAATTTTTCTGAAAAATTAATATTGAATTCCAATCGTCAGTTTTTTAGAGACATTTTACAAAACCTTATTGACAATTCAATAAAGGCTATTGCTGGTGCTTCCAACAAAATCATACGTTGTTCATACGAAGTTCAAGAAAACAACTTGGTTGTTCTAATTTCAGATACGGGCTATGGCATCCCTATTGAAAACAGAGAACAAGTATTTGCTTTATATTATACGACAACCGAGGAACAAGGAGGTGCAGGTGTTGGACTTTATATCGTAAAGACAAGAGTTGAATCCCTTAAAGGTACTATTGCTGTCGTTGATAGCGAATTCGGTGAAACAGGAACAACATTTAGAATATCTATTCCTTTTAAAAAATAACGATTATGGACATGAACTTTAAAATCGTATTTATTGACGACAATTTAACTGAAAAGGATCCGTTTGTGCAAAACATTCGAAAAAAATTCCCTCATGCCGATTATAACAACATTTTTCAAAATCCCAAAGAAGGATTGGATTTTGTATTAGAGAATTTAAACAATAGAATGATTGTTTTTTTGGATTGGAAATTTGATGTGTTTGAAACAACCGGATTAGATGTTCTTCAATCTATTAGAGAAAAAACATCTTTATTATATGTCATCATGATGTCTGCCAACCAACTTGGTAGCAATATTAATCCGGCATCCATTGTTCAGATGATGAATGAAGAACATTTCTTTTATATTGATAGAAGTAATAGTGATTTTAATACATCTGTTGAGATTATCAATAAAATACTAAAGCATTGGCAAACGGATTTTGATTGCGTATTGGAAGATTGGTTGGTTAAGCATCCCGAAGACAACACGAAAGAAGCGTATAGAACCCTAAAAGGCAATTCATATACTTGGAACGACATTCTTAGGGAATTACGTTTGCAATCGGAAATAGGTAAGTCATTTGAAAAGATGACGAATGAATTCTATATTTATCAAATTAACCGTTCAAAGAAATAGTGATGACAAAAATTTTAGTAGCATATAATGATTCGCAGGCAGAAGATGCACGATTGTTTTTTGAATCTTGTGCAGATGATGTCAAGCAGTGCTGCTTTGATAATGGCTTAGAGTTCACCTCCATTTGCAGTCCTAATCTGACTGAAGAGAATATTTGCGAAAACATCCAAAGTCACAAGCTTTGTTTCATTGCGGCACATGGAGATGCATACGGAGTATATAACGAAAATGATGAAGATGTCGTTTCTACTCGAACAACAAATTATGGTTTCAACGGGAAAGGCTTTTATGCAGTTTCCTGTTCTTGCGGACAAGAATTATGTGGCGAATTGCAACGGATAGGACTGAAAATTTTTATTGGTTACAATGATGAATTTCGGATATATGGCAATGAAAACCCGTTTAGAGAAAGTGCAATGTCTGGACTAAAACATTTCCTCTCCGGTGAAAACATACAAACTTCACGACATGCAATGTTAGAAAAGTTTGACGAAGAGATCGAAAAACTAAATGACTTTAACCCTATGGCAGCCCAGTATTTGTTGCACGATAAAGAAGCATTGGTGTTTTCTGGCGAAGATGACATTAAAATCAGCGATTTAATCTAAAAGAAATGCCCAAAAAGAAACAATATACTTTCATTGATTTGTTCGCAGGGTGCGGAGGCTTGAGTGAAGGATTCCTGCAAACAGGACGCTATAAAGCATTGGCACACATTGAGTGGGAAAAGCCAATGGTTGATACACTTCGAAATCGCCTCATGACAAAGTGGGGTCTTTCCGAAAAAGAAGCGAAAAAGAATGTGATTCTTTTTGACATTCAAAAGACTGATGAACTTATAAATGGTAATTGGTCGAAGGATTCAATTGATCAATATGGTGCATACAACCACGAATCTGTTATTAAAACAGGATTAAAGGGTGTTGTCGAAAACAAACATGTTGATTTTATTATTGGAGGACCTCCATGTCAAGCATATTCAATTCATGGCCGTGCTACTGATAAAAATTCTATGCAAGATGATTATCGCAATTATTTATTTGAGAGTTTTTGTAAAGTGGTTGATGCTTTCAAACCTGATGTTTTTGTGTTTGAAAATGTTGCAGGTCTATTGAGCGCAAAACCAGGTGGCATTCCTGTGTGTAAAAGAATTTTTGAAGCTTTTTCCAAAATTGATTATGTGATCAAGACTCCAGATGACTTGCCAACTGCTTTATTCAATGTTGTCGATTTTCAAGTTCCTCAAAATAGACCGAGGGTTATTATTTTAGGCATTAAGAAAGATTCAAAATCGAGTTTAGAAGAATTGTATTCAGCTATTAGTTTCGAAAAAAGTAAATTGCCAGTGAAAACTGTAAGAGATGCTATTGGAAATCTACCTGCGCTTTATCCATTGAAACAACCTGTTAAAGTTGGCCGCATTACCAAATCTCATACAGATAATCCTGATCCATCCATAATTCAGCATGATGCAAGAAATCATGGTGTAAGAGAAAGAAAGGTGTTCAAGGATTGGGTGATTGGCAATATGAATCATATTAGTCATCAAGCCATGATTGATTATTATTATGAGGTTACAGGACATAAAACATTGTACCAAAAGTATAAAAGTTTAGAGTGGGACAAGCCATCACATACTATTGTCGCACATTTAAGTAAGGATGGATATATGTTTATACATCCTGATGCAAAGCAAGAAAGAAGTATAACCATTAGGGAAGCGGCGTGTTTGATGAGCTTCCCCATGGATTTTCGTTTTATGGGTAGCACACCATATAACTATAAAATGATTGGAAATGCAGTGCCTGTGTTATTCGCTCAATCTATAGCGAAGGCGCTTGTTAAAGTAATGGATAAGTAAAAATGAATATTCTAATAGCATGTGAAGAGAGTCAGGCTATATGCACTGAGTTTCGAAAAAGAGGCCAAAATGCATACAGTTGTGATATTTTAGAATGTAGTGGAGGACATCCTGAATGGCATTTCAATATGGATGTTCTAAAAGTTATTCCTGAAAAAGGTGGATTATTACAAACAGGAGATGAGTATTTTCTTCCCGAAGGAGAGAATTGGGATTTGATGATTGCACATCCGCCATGCACATATTTGGCAGTTAGTGGTGCTCGTTGGCTTTACCATCCTGATGATGCCAATTTGCCAATAGATCAGAGACGCGAACATCCTCATCATATTGGAAGACGAAAGATGAAAGATGAAGCTATTAAATTTTTTATGGAGTTTACTAAAACTAACATAAAACATTGGGCAATTGAAAATCCTGTTGGATGTATGAATACTATTTATCGGTCTCCCGACCAAATAGTTCAACCATTTTGGTTCGGCGATCCTGCATCGAAAAAAACTTGCCTTTGGACTCATAATCTGCCCCTATTAGTCCCTACTAATATGGTAGAAGAAGGGCCAAGAGTTGTACTGTCTAGTGGAAGAACTCTTCCCAAATGGTATTCCGATTCATTTAACACTAAAATTTCGACGGAAGAAAGACGTAAATTAAGAAGTAAAACCTTCCCAGGATTTGCTCAAGCAATTGCAGATCAATGGGGAAAATATATAGAAGACAATGGGAAAAATTAAAATTCAGCAATTTAGGACGAATGACTTGAATGATGATAATGGCAAACAAATTGAATTTGGTAAAACATGGACTGAGTCTTTTTTCAAAGTCGATAGTTCTGTAGACGAAGTCATTTTGAATTTGACATTTAAAGCTATTACCTCAGATACTGTTGATTTTGACGGGAAAAGTATCATATTGAAACTTGCAAGTGTGACAGGACGTTCAGACAGGAAAGCTTATGCCAACGGTAATAATGGTAGATCTCAGTTAAAAGATTTCTTCTTGTCTGATTTAGGGCTGAGTGTAGTTGATAATAATTCGGATTATTTCGCATTATATCAAGTTAACGATAGAGATTATTTTCTCTATTATATTCCGAATCTATTATACAACAATTTCATTAAGTTTTTTGAGAGTTCAAATACTGAAGTTTCTGTTTCAAGGACTAGACCTGAGGGTTTTGTTGGGAAAGATGCAGAACTACCACTCCAGCAAATCTTCTACGGTGCGCCAGGCACGGGAAAATCTCACAAGGTAAAGGAAGTGACAGAGACTCTGCCCAAGAGCGATGTCTTCCGCACTACTTTTCACCCTGATTCTGATTATTCAACCTTTGTGGGCTGTTACAAGCCCAAGATGGTGAAAGCGCCTATTAGAGATGGCAGCGGACACGAAATAACATCGGCTTGCGAAGATGAGAAGAAGCGCATTGCATACGAATACGAACCGCAGGCATTCCTGAAAGCCTACGTCCGCGCCTACGAAACCAACGAGCCTGTTTTCCTTGTCATCGAAGAAATCAACCGTGGTAACTGCGCCCAAATCTTCGGGGATATGTTCCAATTGCTGGATAGAAACGAAAACGGAGAATCGGATTACGCCATCAAACCCGAAACGGCCATCCAGGAATTTCTCAACGAAAATCTGAAAAATTGTGACATTGCGGATGAAACCATCAAATCGGGTGAAGAGATGCGTTTGCCTGCAAACCTCCACATTTGGGCCACCATGAACACCTCCGACCAAAGCCTGTTTCCCATAGATTCAGCCTTCAAGAGAAGATGGGATTGGAAATATGTGCCGATTAAGAGAGCCGATAAGGAGCCTGAAAACAAATGGATCATAAAAGTAACACACGGTGGCAATACCTATTGGTGCTATTGGTGGGAATTTCTTGAGGCCATCAACCATCAGATTGAAGAAACCACTCATTCCGAAGACAAACAATTGGGTTGTTTCTTCGCAAAGCCAAAGAATGGAGAAAACTTTATTTCAACCGATACTTTTGTGAATAAAGTGATATTCTACCTGTGGAACGATGTGTTTAAAGATGAAGACAGCGCCGTGTTCCAATACGACAACGATAAGGTTGAAGACGTTTCTATCAGTCGTTCCGGTGCAATGTATTTCCGTCACTTCATGGAGAACAAAGATGAAATGATTCATTATTTCATCAACCAGTTGTTTGCAATGGGCGAAGACAATAATCCAGTTGTGCCAATAGATTATCTCAAATACGACAATGACCCCAAAGTGATTGAGCATTTGCCAAAGATGAGAGAATATGAGGGAGAAGACTCCATGTCCGAAGAAAGTTCTGAAGATAATGCTGATGATGCTGATGGCAAAACTGAATGAAATACAGATAAATACATTGTAGATAACGCATATTAATATATGAAACTCCTAATAGAAGGATATCCATATAAAAACCACAAGCCAGGCAGTTTGGAATATAATACATTGCAAGGCTTGGTGAACGACATTGAGTTGGAAAGCAACAACTCAGTATCGGTATCGTATGTGGGATACTTCTACAGCAAAACGTGCAACGACGTGGTGTTTTGTCTGCCCAAAGTTGTGCTTACCGGAAGGAGAAATGATGGCGAGGATGAAACGGTTTTCGGTATTTCGCCAGAGAAACTGATTGATTTTGAAAAGCTGGTCGATGCGGATAAACAGGACAATGGAAAAGAAAAGACCGATGAAATCAAGAAGTTTTTGTCGGAGCTTGCCATTTGGATATATCGCACCATTGTGGTGTATCACGCCAATTACCCCGACAGCCAGATTTTGAAAACCGAACAATACAACACCAACAGCGGAGGCAAGAAAAGCAAGTTCCACACCTTGTTCGACATCATCATCGCCTTGCGTGATTTCAACAAGGAGAACCAGAACTATTTTTCGTTCATGGCACGCAACCAACATTCGGGCAACAACAAGATACAATGGACAAAGACCATATCTAAAAGCCAGGCAGTCATCCAGGATGGAGTGCCCGTTTATCTCAATCCTGTGAACAAGAAAAAAGAAATCAATTTTGACGAAGAACTGCTCATCATCTATTTTTCAATTCTCAAATACATCCATAAAACCTATGGTTTCAGGTTCAATACGGATTTGAACTATCCGCTTATCGAAGGCGCAAAATTCGAAGCCTACCGCAAGGGGAAAGGTACCCGTCGCTTGAAAGCAATCAAATACAAGTATTTCTCCGACAAGGATCTGCGCCTTTGGAATCTCTGTTATGCGTTTTTTGATGTGACACACAACATCGCCATCAATATGGCTCGTCAGGACTTCATGCTGGTCGATGATTTCCAAATCGTGTTCGAACGTGTGATTGACGATTTGCTTGGCGATAAGGTTTATGACAAAAACGCGAAGAACCAAGCCGACGGAAAGAATATTGACCACTTGTACAAAGGTCCAAGCCTATTGGCGCAAGCCAATGGATTGCAGACTTATTACATCGCCGACAGCAAGTATTACAAACGCAGCGAACGTGCAATCAACGAAGAAGAAACCGAAAGTTACACGGCATTGCACGGAACATCCATTCCAAAGCAATTCACATACGCTCGTAACCTTATCCAGTGGAATCTGGACTTGTTCCTGAAGGATGACAAAAACAATGGTGAGATTCAACTTCGCCCTGATGAATTGACCGAAGGCTACAATGTGATACCGAACTTTTTTATCAGTGCGTTAATCCCCAACAATGAAAACAAGTTCAACTTTAAAAATGACGACATAAATGCACAAGGTCAAATCGATTTCAGCCGTCAGTTTGAAAACCGTTTGTTTGACCGCGACACGCTTTTGTTATGTCATTATGATGTGAATTTCCTATTTGTTGTGTCGCTCTATGGCCGCAACAACAAAAGCACACAAAGCGCATGGAAAACAAAAGTCCGTTCCATGTTTAGGAACCAGATACAACATACATTGGATGAACTATATGAATTCTATGTGCTGATCCCAAGGAATGGCCAGAACTGCTATCAATTTGTAAAAGACAACTTCCATCAACTCAATGGCAAGCTATTCCGTCCAAAATCCGACAGTGACTGCTTGATATTAGCATTGCTGAAGGAAGATGCCTTTACAAAAGATAATCTTTTGAAAAAAACTCTTGCTTCATCAGCGAAAGGGTTGCAAAAGGAGATGGTTGGCAATGATGGCATAAAATCAGCATTGAGTGGGTATTTTGAGGGTACAGAGGAAGCTGTTGAACTAAAGGATGATACGTTAGCGAATAAATTTATCAGCGAAGACGAAAGGACGGATAAAGGAACATTGGTGAACATATCGTCAATAGAAGGGGAAGTTGTATTGGTGAACTACGCCAACGAAAAACATAAAAAATTGTATGTCGAAAAAGAGTTGTGCTATGTGCGTGCCGGAGATTCCGATGGCGCAATTCATCTGCCGTCATTAGGCAAAGAACCTAAGTATCTGCTATTGCATAGCAATAAGGTGGAATCTGTAGAAATGTATGAACTGAAGCAAATTGGCGCAAGAATCTACACTAAAGGTCAGTTGGAGGATAAGGGCTTTTCGCCATCGCAAGACGGTATTTATTTGGTTTACGAATTAAAGAACAAAAAATTTGTCAAAGTGGATGACATTGATATAGGTGCATTGATAAATCGGGGCAAGGCGACACAGCTTCCGCATTTTGAAATAATTCAGAAAAAACAAGTCTGAAGCCTCGAAAATTTCACCATAAAATACCTTTTTACTTAAATCCGAGAAACTTATAAATTGTTAGTGTCTGATATTTTTTTTGTAAAACATCTGAATATCACTATGTTATAATCTGCTGGAAATGTAGAAGTGATACTGCCGGCAGCCCTGTACACGTGGCATCTGATGTTTGCGGTGTGGAGTTTTACGGAATATTTTCAACTGTAAAATTGATGAAAAGTTAGAGGATACAAGAAAATGTTGTATCTTTGCAGCCCCGTTCACCTTGAATTTCGGCTAACGGACTTCACAAAGTTCAGAAGAACGGCGCGGAAACATTTAAAATAGAAGTCCCTTTGATATTTTCTGCAATGAAAAAAACTTTTATTGCTGTCCGATAAAAACTAAAAACGTGCAAAAAGGATTTCTAACCCAT
>JAUNNU010000157.1 GCA_030537295.1 Bacteroidia bacterium | reverse complement strand
GCATCCGCAGCTTTCATGTTCATGCTCGTGCTCATGATCGTGATGATCGTGATCATGGTCGTGACCGCCGCATCCGCAAGCTTCATGCTCGTGGTCGTGATGATCATGTTCATGTTCGTGATCATGATGATGATGTCCACAATCGCACTCGTCGTCATCGTCATCATCATCGTCGTCGTGATGGTGATGGTGGTGACCACATCCGCATTCACATTCATCATCGTCATCATCGTGGTCATGATGTTCTTCGTCGCGGCCTTCGATGATTTTTATCCAGCCTGCCGAACCCGAAACTTGGTTGTAATCGAACATGTAAGTTTCAAGAATCCTGTCGAGTTCAATCTGACCGTAATCGCATTCGATGATTTCGGCATCAGGTTGCAGATTCTTGATAATCAGTTTGATACGTTCAAGTTCCTCGTGTTTCACGTCAGATGCCTTGTTGAGAAGCACGATGTTGCAGAACTCTATCTGCTGTATGATCAGGTTTTCGATGTCTTCTTCGCCGATGTTGTCGCGTTGGAGATTGTCGCCGCATCCGAACTCGCTCTGCATCCTGAGTGCGTCAACGACGGTGACGATGCAGTCGAGGCGTGCGTCGCCGTATTTTGTATATTCGCGTCCCATCTGCGGGATGCTGCTTATTGTCCGCGCAATCGGCTCCGGCTCGCAAATGCCGCTGGCCTCAATGACGATGTAATCAAAACGACCCATTTTTATGATGTCGGTGATCTGCTGTACGAGGTCCATTTTCAAGGTGCAGCAGATACAACCGTTCTGAAGCGCAACCAAACTGTCGTCTTTCTTACCGACGACACCACCTTTTTGAATCAAGGTCGCGTCAATGTTCACCTCGCCTATATCATTGACTATCACTGCAAATTTGATTCCCTTCCTATTAGAAAGGATATTGTTTACCAAAGTTGTCTTTCCGCTTCCGAGATAACCTGTCAGAAGCAGAATCGGAGTTTCTCTCTTGCTCATATCTAAATTTTTAAACTAAAATCAGGTGCAAAGATACTTCATTTTTAGGGAATATTCATTCAAAATATTTGTAATTTTGCACCGAAATTATTTCCCGATGATTTGCAGAAAATATAACAAATCTGCGGAGTCGGCGGGACAAAAACATTCAAGGTGAAAAAAACATACGGTCATATTGCGTGCTTCGGCGCATACAGCATCTTCGGGTTCAACATCATAGTGTGCAAAGACCTGTCGAACCTCGCTCTCATCTCGCCTCTCGGACTGTTTTGTTTCCGGGCGGTCAGCGCGAGTCTGCTTTTCTGGATAGTCTCGTTTTTCATGCCAAAAGAAAAAGTCGAGACGAAAGACCTCCCGAGGATTTTCTGCGCCTCGATGCTCGGACTTTTCCTCACCCAGCTCACGTTTCTGAAAGCCAGCACCATCACAACGCCTTTAGACACTTCCATCATCACTGCGATAACGCCGATTTTCACGATGTTTGTGGCAGCGATAGTGTTGAAAGAACCGATAACCTTGAAAAAAGCCGGCGGCGTGGCATTGAGCTTTTGCGGCGTTATATTATTGATTCTCAATACAGTACATATTAGCAACGGAGGCGTGACCGAGACAAAACCTCTCGGCATCGTATTGATGATTTTCAACTGCCTTTTCTTCGCCTGCTACCTCGGAATCTTCAAGCCACTCATCGCGAAATATCATGTCGTGACTTTCATGAAATGGATGTTCCTTTTCTCATCAATTGCTGCCATCCCATTTGATATCAAAGAGTTAATACAACTTAACCTGATTGAGATGCCTTCAAGATATCTTTACGAACTCGGTTTCATCATCCTTTTCTCGACCTTCATCGCATATTTTCTCATTCCGATAGGTCAGAAAGTGCTAAGGCCAACAGTAATAAGCCTTTACGGATATTTGCAGCCGCTCATCGCAACGATAATGGGCATTGCGGTCGGCATGGACAGACTGAGTTGGCAGAAGATTTTGGCGGCAATACTGGTTTTCACCGGAGTGATTTTAGTGAACAAAAGCCGTGCCGCGGAAACAACCGGCAAATCGTAATCCTACAACATTATGGAATGGTTTAAGACTCAGATAATCAACGACAAAACAATGGTTTTCGATCCGCTTCGGAAACAATATGTCGCACTGACTCCGGAAGAAAAAGTCAGGCAGAAAACGCTTTATTATCTGATCGAGATGAAAAAAACGCCTTCCGGATTGGTCGCCGTCGAATATTCAATAAAGGTGAACAACCTCCCGAAACGCTGCGACATCGTGATTTTCAACAACTTGGGCGAACCGAAGATGATTGTCGAATGCAAAGCCGAAACCGTTGCTATCAACGGGAAAGTCCTCGACCAGGCGATTCGTTACTATTCAGGGCTGAAAGTGGAGTTTCTGACTTTAACTAACGGAAAATCAATGTATTGCTATAAAGTTGAAGATGGCAGACTGAAGGCGTTGAGCGAATTTCCAAGTTTTTAAATCCGCTGATTTCGCGCAGATTTATCTTGGAATTTATTCATCACCATTAATAAAAGGTGTCCAATTCCGAAGCCGAGAATCATGCCGACCGCCGCTCCGCAAAGCACATCGCCGGGGAAATGAACGCCCATGTAAATGCGGCTGTACGAAACGAGTGCCGCCCAGATGAACATCAGCAGCCCGATTTTTTTGTAAAACCTCTTCATTATCAATGTTATAAAAGAAGCCAAAGCGAATGTGTTACAGGCATGGGATGAGATGAAACCATATTGTCCGCCGCAATGTCCGTTCGGCAAATGGACTAAATCCTGAATCAGCGGGTCGTGACACGGCCGGAAACGATGGAAAACAGGCTTGAAAACGTGCGACGAAAGTTGGTCGGAACATGTTATCAAAACCACGACTCCGATTACGACGAAAAGCAAGCCTTTCCAACCTAACTTCTTAAAAACCAAATATAAAAGAATCACGTAAAACGGAATCCAACCCATTTCCGACGAGATGAACGTCATGACCGGATCGAGCCAACCGACATGCAACCCGTTGAGAAACAGGAACAATTCGTGATCGAGGTTGTTTATTGCATTCATTTTATATTATTAAGATTTAGGCAAAGCCTGCTTCGTCTTTACAAACATCAAAATCAAGCCATCATCGCTTTGCATCTTTTAACCTTTCAGACTTCACTCCTCTTCCGTGAGGCACAGCCATATCAAATCCTTCAGTTCCTTGATTCCTTCGCCGGTGGCGGAGCTGATGAAAAGATGCGGAATCTTTTTCGGCAAGTGTTTCTTTATGTCTTTCCTTGTTTCATCGTCGATGAGGTCGTTCTTGCTGATGGCGAGAATGCGTTTCTTGTCGAGAAGTTCGGGGTTGTAAGTCTTCAATTCATTGAGAAGGATGTCGTAAGCATCTTTCACGTCGGGGCTGTCGGCAGCGACGAGGAACAGCAATATGGAGTTTCTTTCGATGTGACGTAAGAACCTGATTCCCAATCCTTTGCCTTCCGATGCGCCTTCGATGATTCCTGGGATGTCGGCCATGATGAACGACTTAAAATCGTAATACGGGACGATTCCGAGGTTAGGCGTGAGCGTTGTGAACGGATAGTCGGCTATTTCCGGTTTCGCTGCGGATACGACCGAGAGCAGTGTTGACTTACCGGCATTCGGGAAGCCGACGAGACCGACATCGGCGAGAAGTTTCAGTTCGATGATGACCCAGCGTTCCTGGTTCGGCTCGCCGGGCTGCGAGAACTTCGGTGCCTGGAACGTCGCCGTCTTGAAAAACGTATTGCCTTTTCCGCCGCGGCCTCCCTTCATGATTACGATTTCCTGTCCGTCTTCTGTCACCTCACCGAGCGGCTCGCCGGTCTCGGCATCGTAAGCCATCGACCCGAGCGGGACTTCAATTACGGCGTTATCGCCTTGGGCGCCGGTGCGTTGATTTGCGCCGCCCGGTTCACCGTCGCCGGCAAAAAGATGTTTCGTGTAGCGCAGATGCAAAAGCGTCCACAGCTGTGCGTTGCCGCGCAGAATGACGTCGCCGCCTTTACCTCCGTCGCCACCGTCAGGACCGCCTTTTGGCACATACTTCGCACGGTTGAAGTGCATCGCACCATTGCCGCCCTTACCCGAACGGCAGAAAATCTTCACGTAATCAACAAAATTAGAATTCGCCATAATTTTATTTTAAACACAAGTTGCACAAGTTTTTTAACACAAGTTTCA
>JAUNNU010000048.1 GCA_030537295.1 Bacteroidia bacterium | reverse complement strand
GACGTCCGAAACCTCTGCGTTCGCCACGGTCGTCATCACGACGTCCGAAGCTGCGTTTTTCTTCTGAAAATCTTTTGTCAGATCTTCTTTCATCTGAGAAATCATCGCCCTCACGGCGAGCTTTTTCTCTCTCAAACTGCTCTAATCTCTCATCACTGAATCTTCTCACTTCAGCAGTTTTTTTTCTGGCAACGTGCTGGCGTTTGCCGCCTTTTTCTTCGTAATTCATTTCTGTTTATTATTGATAATGTATAAAATTTTTCGGGCTGCAAAATTACAACTTTTTATGATACGAAATCAATGTTTTTTAACAAGTTATCAACAATTTTTCAAAATTCAAAAGCGTCCCAGGGCATTCCTTTCGGCATCGGCGCCGTAACTGTCATCAGTGTTTTCAAAGTCGGGTGTTCGAAACCGATTTTATAGGAATGCAGGCAGATTGATGCGTCTTGGTTTGAACGCGGATAGCCGTATTTCAAATCGCCTTTGATGGGGCAGCCGATGTGTGCGAGCTGGCATCTTATCTGGTGATGTCGTCCGGTAAGGAGTTCTATTTCAAGGAGATAAAAGTTCTCGGAACGTCCCACGACACGGTAACGCAGGGTGGCGAGTTTCGCTCCCGGAGTGCCTTCCTTCACGATGAACGACTTATTCTGCGCCTCGTTTTTCACGATGTAATCGTTCAGTTCGTCGGCCTCTTTCGGGGGTTTGTTTTTCACGACGGCGAGGTAGGTTTTTTGGAAATTGCGGTCTTTCACCATCACCGTCATGCGGCTGAGCGCCTTGCTCGTCCTGGCGAAAATGACGGCTCCGCTGACGGGACGGTCGAGGCGGTGGACCAATCCCGCAAACACCTCACCGGGCTTGTTCTTCGTTTCCTTTATGTATAATTTCACGTCGTCGAGCAGACAGACATCGCCGGTCTTGTCGCCCTGCACAATCTCCGACGGAAGCTTGTTCACGATAATCAAATGATTATCTTCGTATAAGATGCGGTCGTCAATATTCATTGCTTGCCTTTTTCGTTTTAAAAAAATATAATTTGCAAAGATATTCAATTTTCTTAAAATTATGAGCCTCCACTTGTGAAAAATGTGTATCTTTGCGGTTTGAAAATTTATTGTCATGAAAAAATTGAATTTCATACTATTAGCGTTTTTCGCTTTTATGATAAGCTCATGCAGCAACGATGTTGACCTCTACAGTGACAAAGGCGACAGCACAATCGTTTATATGATGCTCGACACCGACGCCGACACGAATTTCGTGAAAATCACCAAGTCGTTTGTCGGCAACGCCAACGAGATGGCTCAGAATTACGACGCCTGCAACTACCAGATCGGTGAGATTGACGTGAAATTAATCACCCCGGACAACTATAAAATCCAGATGAATCCGATTCAGAAATGGATTCCATACGATCCTAATTCGACATTTTACAGCGGCTGCTACCAGACCTATTATTATACGACGGCCAAGCTCGTTTCCGGAGAAAAATACAAACTCGTGATAACAAGAAACGACGGCGTCGTGGTAACATCAGAGGCGAAAACCATCGACAACTTTGAGATCAGCACGCCGAGTGTTGACCAGAAAATCAATTTCACGGCATCGTTGTATAAGGTTATATGGGTGAACAGGAATGTCCACGGAGACTTAAAGACAAACGCCGCCATGTTTGAGGTCGCGGCGTTTTTCCGCTATGAGGAGCTTCAGCCGGGCGCGACCGAATGGGTCGAGAAGGAAGTAAGATGGACGTTGGGCAAGGGACTCTCGGATAATCTGTATGATTCCAAAAATGGATATTATTTCCTGCCATATACGCCAAAGTCGCTTTTCGACATTATAGGAAGCGATGTCTATCTCAAAAACAACAGCCCTCAAGGTGTACAACGTAAAATCAAGAAAGTGAGATATGAAATCACCGCAATAGGTGATGAATTTTACAACTATCTGATTATCAATAATTCAAGCAGCGCAATCCAGGATACACCTGAATATACGAACATTGAAAACGGAATCGGACTGATGTCGGCACGCGTGACACACAGCCGGAAAGTCATCGTCAACGAAATTTCAAGAAAAAAGATTGTCGAGGATTTTCCTGCTTACGGTTTCATATATGACCCGAACGATCCTGCTGATTAATATGCCTTTTTGTCATATTTTCAAAAGTTTGTCAGAATTTCATTAAATTTAATTATTTTATAAAAGATTGAGAATCAATATATTATTGGTTCTCTATTTTATTTTTAAACTTTTTTTTGACTGACTTGTTAATTTTTGGCACAAAGATTGACAAGGGCGTGTCAGTTTTGAAAAAAATAGTAACAAATAAATAAAGGAGAACAAAATTATGTCAAAAATCATTGGTATTGATTTAGGAACAACAAATTCATGCGTCGCGGTCATGGAAGGCAGCGAGCCGGTAGTTATCCAGAACAGCGAAGGGCACCGCACGACACCTTCGATCGTCGCATTCACCGACAACGGCGAGCGCAAGGTCGGCGAGCCGGCGAAACGTCAGGCAATCACAAACCCGTTGAGAACAGTCTATTCAATCAAACGTTTCATGGGTGAGACATACGACAAGATGCAGAGCGAGATCGGCCGCGTACCTTATAAAGTAGTTCAAGGACCAAACAACACACCAAGAATCGACATCGACGGCAAGCTTTACACGCCACAGGAGATTTCAGCGATGACACTTCAGAAGATGAAGAAGACTGCGGAAGACTACCTCGGACAGCCTGTCACGGAAGCCGTCATCACCGTTCCGGCATATTTCAGCGACTCACAGCGTCAGGCCACCAAGGAAGCCGGCGAGATAGCGGGTCTGAAGGTGCGCCGTATCATCAACGAGCCTACAGCGGCGGCGTTGGCCTACGGCCTCGACAAGAAAAAGAGCGACGTGAAAGTCGCGGTCTATGACCTCGGCGGCGGCACATTCGATATCTCAATCCTCGAACTCGGCGACGGAGTGTTTGAAGTGAAATCGACAAACGGCAACACACACCTCGGCGGCGACGACTTCGACGAGAGAATCATCAACTGGCTCGCACAGGAGTTCATGAACGACGAGAGCATTGACCTCCGCAAAGACCCGATGTCGCTCCAGAGACTGAAGGAAGCAGCCGAGAAGGCGAAGATCGAACTGTCGGCATCAACAGAGACAGAGATCAACCTTCCATACATAACAGCCACACAGTCAGGGCCTAAGCACTTGGTGCGCAAGCTCTCGAGAGCCAAGTTCGAGCAGCTCTGCGATGACCTCATCCAAGCCACGATAGCACCGTGCCGCCAAGCTTTGAGCGATGCAGGCATGAGCGTGAGCGAGATTGACGATGTCATCCTCGTCGGCGGTTCGACACGTATCCCGGCCATCCAGAACATCGTCCGTGACTTCTTCAAGAAAGAACCTTCAAAAGGCGTGAACCCTGACGAGGTGGTCGCCATCGGCGCATCAATCCAGGGCGGCGTCCTCACAGGCGAGGTGAAAGACGTGCTTCTGCTCGACGTCACGCCGTTGTCACTCGGCATCGAGACACTCGGCGGTGTCATGACGAAGCTCATCGACTCGAACACCACGATACCTTGTAAGAAGTCGGAAGTGTTCTCGACGGCAGCCGACAACCAGCCGTCGGTCGAGATCCACGTCCTCCAGGGCGAACGCCCGATGGCGAACCAGAACAAGACCATCGGTCGCTTCAACCTCGACAACATCCCGCCGGCGCCGCGCGGCATCCCGCAGATTGAGGTCACGTTCGACATCGACGCCAACGGCATACTGAACGTCTCCGCGAAAGACAAGGCGACGGGCAAGAGCCAGAGCATCCGCATCGAGGCGTCATCAGGCCTGAGCGACGACGAGATCAAGAGGATGAAGGCTGAGGCCGAAGCCAACGCCGACGCCGACAAGAGAGAACGCGAGCGCATCGACAAGATCAACGCAGCCGACGCCACAATCTTCAACACCGAGAAACAGCTGAAGGAATACGGCGACAAGCTCCCGGCCGACAAGAAGGCCGAGATTGAGTCGGCACTCGAGAAGCTTAAGACAGCCCACAAGGCGCAGGACATCGCGGGCATCGACGCGGCTATGAACGAGATGAACGCCATCTGGCAGAAGGCATCCGAAGAGATGTACAAGAACGCCGGCGCACAGGGCGGCCAGCAGAACCCGTTCGGCGGACAAGACCCGTTCGGCGGACAGCAGGGCGGTCAGCAGAACCCCGGTAACAACGGCGGCAAGGACGACAACGTCACCGATGTTGACTTTGAGGAGGTGAAATAATCCCGAAGGCTCCGAATAGTTAATAAATAAGTAAATCAGCGTGGCTCAATGAGTTGCGCTGATTTTTTGTGTTTGCAATGTGACTTGATTGGCGTAAACGTGACATGGGCATAATCAAAAAACAGACAAGTCGCCGTTTTCATTTTTTTCGCAAGCCACATCGTGTCGCACAAAATATTCGTATCGATGTTTTTCGGGGTCAACATAGGATATAACATACAGTGAGTGAATTGGAAACAAAAACAGTCTGATTGATTTTTTCTTCGGTGATGTGTTTTAAATCAACAAAAAGCATGAAATTTCTTATGTGTGTTGGAAACACTCATCGTGTTTTTTAACCAACATAAAAAATGTCCCTGTTTCGTCCCATTTTTTATTTTCCGTTTATTTTTTCTATGTTTACGCTTCGTAAAATCAGTTTCTTAAATGAGAAAAACGCTGCTCTTTATATTATATTTGTCTTCTTTTCATCTGCTTTCGCGCAAGAGAAACAGTTTACCTTTCCTGCTTGCAGTTCTTATATTGATTCATTTGTTCAATGACCAGATTGTCTTTTGCAAATGATCTGGCATCTTTGAAGTTAAGACCATAAAAGTTACTTCTCTCCATAACTTCTTGCACTGTATGTATTTGAAACTCAAAACAATCTCCTAATATTTCATTGACAAGTTTTTTTGCTTCCTTCTCAAAAATGGCAGGAAGAGTGTCTTCTTTCATCGAAAAATCATCTTTGTCCATTGCCCAAATGATATTGCAGAGGACAAGTTTCTTTGTCCCATCATACTTTGAGTCACATGTGTATTTGTTCGACTTTTCATCTTTTCTTGCGTTCAGTGCATAGAAGATGATACCAAACAGGTGACAAGTCTCTTGTTTTACATCGAACCATTTCCAAGGATTCGATTTTTCCCCATTGTCTATAACTTTTTGGATTTTTTTACAGAACTGAGAGAATTTTTGAGCAATTTCAGTCTGTCCATAGAAACGTTCTCCTAAACTAAGTTTACCGTATTCGTTTTCTGACCAATAGGCTTTGCTCAGTTTTGGTTTTTCTCCTTCCATGTAAGAAAGGTTCGCCGATTCTGTGTATTTACTTTCGATAAATAAAAGGGTATCAGGAAGTTCTATAAACACATCCATATTGGGCACTCCTGCAGGTCCGGATTTTGAACATATCACTCCTGGAAGTTTTTTCTCAAACTGCACGCCTGGAATCCAAGAGTACAAGTCGAATGCCAATCTTGAAGATGAATTGTCACTCCAAAATTTCTCTTTTAATTCACTACCGCTTCCTTGTAAGTAATCGTCAATGAATCGTTTGCCATTGTGTATGGTAATTAGCCGATTCAAGTATTCTGTCTTTATCTCTTCATTCATATATTTTTGGGGACTTTTATTTTTACTCTTTTCACGCCGCCCTTCTGAATTTTGCGAAGTCCGTTAAACAAAATTCCAAAAGGAAAGACGCCGCAAATTTACATATTATTTTTTCATTCCCAACAGTTTAGCAATATTTTTATAAAAATTTTATGGGGTAATTTATTGATAATCAATGTGTTATATTAAACTAATTCATTCCAAGTCTTTGAATTTGCTCGTAACGCATCATATTGTAAACCAGGCTCGTCAGCATATTTCTGGCGGCGTTTCGCGCAAAACCCACGGCGCGGCTGAACATCCCGTGCATACTTTGCTCGCAATAGCCGAACACGTGTTCAACCCGCGCCCGCGGTGAGGCGTTTTTCCTGTTGAGCGTCGCCTGCCGTTTGCTGAGCTCCTTCCCCTTGACTTTGCGTTTGATCACGCGGTCCTTCATCCCGAAGCGGCGCATCAGGTTTTTGACACCCTTGCCGATATATGCGCTGTCGGCATACAGCTCCTGACCGTAATCGTCTCTGTCTATCAGCAACTTGGTCGGAATCGAATCGTGCTGTTCCGCGCTCGTTGTCACAGATTTCTTTATCAGCTTGCTTTTCGCATCGATTTTCGTGTGTGCCTTGTAGCCGTAGAATTTCTGTCCTCCCTTCTTCGTCCAGCGGGCGTCGGTGTCCTTGTGCCGCTTCTTGTTGGCCTTTTTCTTCTTATCTTCTTCAGTATCACATTCTTCCTCATTCCAAAGTTCATCACCGCGGCCTTCCTTGATGGCCTTGTTTTCCTCACGCGTGTTTCTCTGTCGGGGAATTTCCACGAAACTGCCGTTGATAATCACGCCCTGGTTCAGAATCAAATTGCTGTCCCTCAGTAATTTGTCAAAATCATCGAACAGCTTTTCAAACAAGTGCTTCTCCGTCAGCTGGTTCTTGAACACCCAGATTGTTCGGGCATCCGGCACCTTGTCGCCGCTTGCCAGTCCGAGGAAATTCCGGAAACTCGTCCTGTCAACAATCTGGTACTCAGTCTGTTCGTCGCTTAGGTTGTACGTACGCTGCAGCACGAGTATCTTGAACATCATCACGTAATCGTATGGTTTCGCTCCGACATTCGTCAGTTTTTCTTTGTAAAGCCCCGCTTCAAGGGTTTCTCTAAACATCTCGAAATCAACCACTTTCAACAATTTTTCCAAGGGGTTGCCGAGCGAGCCCAATTTTGCGGTGTTTTCTTCCAAATCAAATAATCCGCAGTTTCCGGTCCGTTTGTAGGTTTGCTTTTTCATTTCAATGCCGTTCAAATTTTTGCAGATATACAAATAATTGTTTGATTGTCAAAGATTTATATCAAATTTTTTTAATAAAAAAACGTTTGATCGAAGAGATATATTGCAGTTGGAATCGGCTCGAAAATATTGATTTTGTCAAATTGATCCTTTTTTAACAAAACAGGAAATACAATAACAAAAATTGCGTGATTTTATTTTTATATTACTGAAAATCAATTAGTTTTAATTAGAAGTCACCTTTTTTGTTTATAGTTCAGCATCTGCCTCCTTTTGCGCTCCGTGAAGTACGCCATTGTCTTTTTCATAAACAAAGCCGTTTTGTTTACTATCTCTGAGAATGTAGTTGACACAAAACCGTTATCCACTTCTTTGCCATGTCTTTGCGAAGGTGGGCATGTCAGATGTCAAATAACTTAGCTTTGTTTCGTAATCTGTAATAATCGTCTAACATCGCAGCATTTGAGAATGTTATTCCCTCTTGTCGGAAAACGCCCGACGATTCATGTACATGACCAAATAAATGATAGTCTGGTTTAACCTCAAATACACGATTTCTTAAAGGGGCATTACCCCAGTGAATTCCTGCTGACTCATCCAGAATCATTACAGGAGGCTCGTGTGTTATAAGGATATCAACATCATCAGGAATCAATGACTCGGAATGATTGTAGGCAAGTCCGAAGAATTTGACCCCATCAATCTCATATCCACAATCCTGAAGAAAGTGAACGTTGTCGGGAAGGTCTTCTATGCCATCAGCATCCCAAAGACAAATGTCATGGTTACCCGTAATGAATATTTTATGTGTGAATGGCAACTTGATGAACCAATTGAGAAAGTCGAGCACCTCTTCCTCTGTGCCTTGCTCAGTGAAATCACCACAATGTACGATAACATCAGCAGCAGGCAGGTTTGTCAGTCGCTGATGTCGGTTGTGAGTGTCAGAGATTTGAAGTATCTTCATCTTTTTTCTATCACTTTGTTTGATTTCAAACTAAACTTCCTGTTCTATGGTGAGAAGTGACTGTTTCGAAACCTCGTTGAGAATGGATTCTGCTGAATAGCCGCTGCGGATGATGATGTTTTTGTTCATATTCGTATTGCTTTAGATGTTCTTCGATAATATTATACGAAATAAATATCTGAAATAGGTGAAAAAACACGTTTGTTCTGCAAAAATGGCGCAGAGAAGTGGCTAAATTATATATTTTCTTTCGCTACAAGACCACCACTTAAATACTCCGGTATGAGTTGATTTCTTCTCGTTCAGGCTGCGTATTGTGACCTTCTCTTCGTCCTTAGAATAATACACGTCCCAATCATAGTACGAACGGTTAATAACATTGTCAATGTGTTCTTGATTGCTCATAACTCTCAATATCTTTTTAGCGTTAAACTAATTTCCTTCTTTATCTCCTCCCTATACTCCACAGGCTCCAGCACCTCGACTTCCGCTCCCATTGCCAATATCTTAGACTTTAGTTCTGGAGTAAGGCATAATCGATACGTGAACTCGGCGAACTCTCCGTGTCGTGATTTCACTTCACTTTGTGATTTGTGGAGAGGTAACATTCTCATGTACTCCATCTGTACGCCATACACCCTTATCTTCAGATTAACAACAGGGAGGTTTTCGTTAACGTATATTCCTACGACGTTGTCATAGTACTTTCGTGGATTGAAGTCTTTGGGAAATTCAAATTTATTGCTTGTCGTATGCAGGTAGAGAAATCTTTCTAATGCCAGGTGTCTGATTACTTCCTTTTCTTTTATATAGCCAAGTACATACCACCTTCTGTTATAAACCCTCATGGAATAGGGCTGCATAGTAAGTGTTTCCAGCTGTCCCTCATAACGTTGATAGTCAATGATGAGTTCTGTGTTACGCCTCATAGATTCAACAATAGAATCAAAGTATGCTGTACCGTGTGGTATTTCTTCAAGCAAGATACGGTCGCGCATCATGCTGAAAGTTGAGAAATCCTGCGGAACGCTATACTTACGCAATAATAGTTGTGCATAAGTATTCTTCTCCAGTACTTCGGGATTTTTGATATAATATGTGTACCCCTTGGATTTATCACATTCTATGATAACTCCAAACATTTCTTCAATACCTTTACGGTGTTCGTGGAAGGTGCGAATAGGTAAACCGCCCATGTAGGCATAAGGAGAACTTTCCCATATCCTGACAATAAGGTCGTAAGTAAGCGGAAATCTTGACTGGTTGATTGTATCAAGTAGCCAAATGTATCTAAGATATGTTTTACTTATCATGATTAAGAATTTTCTGTAAATTTAAACAACGGCATAATCATTAAAAAATTGCATAAGTTCTGCGGATATTTTGCAGAGAAAAACTCAAAATAGCCGATTTTAAAGATTTCTTATCGTATAAGGAATATAACGTTAATATATTTCAGATATGATGCACATTATTATTGCTGGGTGTCGTGATTTCAACGACTACGCAGTTGTGGAAAAAGAAGTGATGAACTACATTGGGAAGCTCATTGACAAAGTTGAGATTGAGATTATCTCTGGTGGAGCTTCTGGTGTTGATGCATTAGGCGAACGATTTGCAAAAGAACACAATCTTGGATTGAAAGTAGTTCCTGCAGATTGGAAAACATACGGTCGTTCTGCCGGACCTCGTCGAAATGAGCAGATGGCTCGCATGGCTGGCACCTTGATTGCCTTCTGGGATGGAAAATCTCGTGGCACCAGGAATATGATTGACACCGCTAAAAGACTCGGTTTGCGTGTAAAAATTGTAACAATTTAGGATTATGGCAAAGAAAAGAATCATGTGATGGTTGAAAAAAGTCGGCTTCGCTATACCAACGCTATACCATCTCTATCAATCTATAGAAAGATTTGAAAATTTATATTACTTCATCGGCAATATAAAGCATTGATTATAAATGTAAATTATTTTTGAGGAAGTGAAGTAATCCCCGAAATCATACTCAGTTAATAAATAAGTAAATCAGCGTGACTCAATGAGTTGCGCTGATTTTTTGTTATAATTATTTTTCGATTTTTATGGATTTATATTGATTTTTTGTGTATATTTGCAATGCGACTTAATTTAGCGGGAATGTGACCGAAAATGGTATGAGGGGATGGAGCATTGTAATTGATAAACACTAAAAAAACTTAACATAAGAAACTTATCGAAGATATGGCGAATTTTAGTATTTTTGCAATGTCACTTTAACGAAATATAACATGACATACTTTGAACGCATACAACAACTCACGAAAAATGTCCCCGTAGAATTGGTTGATTTTTCACAACCTCGTGATGTGGCTCGCACACCAACACAAGCATCATCAAATTTTATCACCAACAAAGAACAAGGCGATTGGGCTGAAAACTTGTTGTTTCGAGCCATAAACGAAACATCGAAAAACTATATTGCGGTAAAGTATGGAAAATCAGATGATTTGGTCGCAGGTGAAGATGGTTTTGACACATTCTTTCAAGAATTCCAAGAAGAATTAGACACTATAGGTAAACGCCCCGATTTGCTGATTTTTAGAAAAAACGATTTTGACCCATATCTTGGTTTTGATATTTCACATATTCAACATTGTCAAATAGACAGCTATGTAAGAAAAGCCATTGCCGGTATAGAGGTTCGTTCAAGTGCCTTTTTGATTGACCGTTATGAAGAAGCAATGCGACTCCGAACAAAAAAATCAATTTCAATCGCATTAGAAATAAGAGACAAAATATTGTCAGAGTACAGCGATTTACTATCGCAACCTTTACGACATTCATACATTGAAATGCTGAATGGTTTGAATGAGGACACCATTCACATTGCTGACTTCAAAATTCCAGGATGGCGCTCAACTGAAAGGCTAATTGCCTTAAACAATCTGTTCAAGCGACTAAAAGTGGCAATAAAGGAAATTCAAAAACGAGATTATTTATCTATTACGCCTAAAGTTGAGGACATTAAGGTTGTATATAAATGGATAGAAACATTTAATGTGCCTCATTTCTATTTTCAGGTTTTTTTCGACAAGGTTTATGGAATTTCATTTGAACAGATACTAACCATCGTATCAAATTCGGAGAATGAAGGAGTAATTTTCTCGGTCGAATCTGATACAAAAAACCAAAACAAAACCACCATTAAGATAAAGTCGAAAGAAGGTGTTGAAATCGCTTCAAAAGTTGATGAACCAAACCATCATAGCGTACGCAAAGAGATGGAACGCGGACGATTATTGTTTTACGTCACATTTGAAGGTGGCACAGCATACCTTGATATTGAAAAATTGACATCAATATTAGGTGTTGAGAAAGAAAATTTTTGATGATGCAACAGCAAGAAATAGAACAACAATATTGTAGTCAGGTCTCTTTGGCTCATCGGAAACAGTTTGCACAGTTTTTCACACCTCAACCCATTGCCGAATTAATGGCAGACTGGCTGTTAGGAAATGCGCAAATGAAAACTGTATTAGAACCTGCTTTCGGACTTGGTGTTTTTTCTCGCACACTTCTCAAAAAGAAGCAAACTATTACAATAAAAGGATTTGACGTTGACAATCAAATATTCTCTTATGCACAAAAAGTATTTATGTCACAAGAACAGGTGCATTTGCTGCTTGATGACTATATGTACAATGATTGGGCAAACAGATATGATGGCATCATTTGCAATCCACCATATCTGAAATTTCACGATTACGATAATAAAAGTGTATTGAAAGAAGTGCAGTCCAAATTAAACCTGAAACTTACCGGGTTCACTAATCTTTATACGCTGTTTTTGCTGAAATCACTTTATCAACTTGCAGATGGAGGAAGATGTGCATATATAGTTCCTTCTGAATTTATGAATTCCGATTATGGTAAGTTGGTTAAAAAACATTTGTTGGAAACCGAAACATTACGACATGTCATAGTATTTAACTTCAGGGAAAATGTTTTTGACGATGCTATTACCACGGCATGTATCATCTTGTGTGCCAAAGATGAACACAAAGGTTTTGTGCAGTTCTCAACCATACAATCAATGGAAGATTTGTCTCAATTGTGTTGGAATATAGGCAAATATCCACAAAAGCCTGACTTTGGACAAATTTGTTCTGTGACATCCCTTGACCCAAACATAAAATGGAAAGCATATTATCAGCAACAAAATAGAGATAAATACAAGAATTTAGTTCCTTTTTCCAATTATGCCAAAGTTGTCAGAGGTATTGCTACAGGTTGCAACGACTTTTTTACATTCAGCAAAGAAAAAGCAAAAGAACATGAAATATCAGAAAAGTATCTTTTGCCGTGCATTTGTCATTCAGTTGACTTTAAAGGAAATTTGTTTACAGCCAAAGACTTTGAACAACTTGTCGAACAGAACAAAAAAGTTTTTCTATTGAACGCCCAAGATGCCAATGGCGACAAAATAAGAAAATATTTGCAGTATGGAGAAAGTAAAAAATATCATATTCGACATCTCACGGCAAATCGCAATCCGTGGTATGCTTTAGAGCGACGACAGCCCGCACCGATTTGGGTCTCGGTGTTCAATCGTTCGGGGTTACGATTCGTGAGAAATGAGGCAAACATTTTGAACTTGACCACATTCCATTGCATCTACCTTCAACAAGGCTTATTCAACGACATTTCGGCTGATTTGTTTTTCACCTATCTTTTGACAGATCTCGCCAAAGAAATTTTTGCCGATAACGCCCGCGAATATGGGAATGGGTTGCAAAAATTTGAACCAAACGACCTTAATACCGCAATGATGATAGACCTTGCCAACATGCCGATTTCCACACAAACCACCATAGAAAATCTTTACCATCAAAATGCGCCAAACAACAGCTGGGATTTTTTGAAAGATGTAAATGATATGTTGAGAAAAGAACTATAATGCCACCAAAATTTTAGACCAGTATAAGGGAAAAAGATCATCATAATTCAGATATGAATTGATGAAATGTTGAAGATGAATGTGTGTTGCTAATATATTGATATACACCGTAATTCCATCTCAACAAAAATAACAGCCGAAAATCATTGCAAAAAAGAAAATTTCATAAATTTGCAACGCTGTTCGCTTTAAAATTCGGCTAAAGGCGACTTCACGAAATTTGGAGTGTCAGCACTGAATTGTTTAAAACAGAAGTCACCTGAAAGTTACAACCATGAAATATCTCAACAAATTCATTGTCTTTATCTTACTTCTCGGATTGTGCAAAATATCATTCGGACAGGCGACCCTCACCAGTCCCGACGGACAGATGGAAGTCGTTTTCAGTCTTAAAGACGGCGTGCCTTATTATTCCCTCAACCGCAACGGGGAAGCCGTCGTGCTGCCCTCGAAGATGGGCTTCACCCTCGAATGGCGCGACGACCTCGCTCATGCCTTCGAACTTAAAAGCGTGACACACAGCACCTTCGACGAGACGTGGGAGCCGGTGTGGGGCGAGGAGGCGCGTATCCGAAACCATTACAACGAGATGCTCGTGACCCTGGAACAACCCGTCGGCAGCATCGAGAGCATGGACGGCTCCACCCAGAAAAAAGCCACCGTGATGCAGATCCGCTTCCGCCTCTATGACGACGGCCTCGGCTTCCGCTACGAGTTCCCGATGGATAACGCCCTCGTCTATTTCTGGCTCACCGAAGAGCTGACGGAGTTCGCCATGACCGGCGACCACACCGCATGGTGGATCCCCGGCGACTACGACACGCAGGAATACAACTACACCGAGTCGCGACTCTCGGAGATCCGCGGGCTATACACCGAAGCGCACAAGAACTGCGGCTGGCCTTACACCAACTTCTCGCCAACCGGCGTGCAGACCGCCCTCCAGATGAAGACACAAGACGGGCTGTACCTCAACATCCACGAGGCGGCGGTGCTCGACTACCCGACCATGAACCTCGACCTCAACGACACCACCTTCGTGTTTCAGGTGCATCTCACACCCGACGCCACCGGCTACAAAGGCCGCTTGCAGACCCCATGCCACAGCCCCTGGCGCACGGTGATGGTCTGCGAAAGCGCCACCGACGCGCTGCGCTCGCGCCTGATACTCAACCTCAACGACCCCTGCGCTCTCGATGATGTCAGCTGGATCCATCCGGTGAAATACATGGGCGTGTGGTGGGAGATGATCTCCGACAAGAGCAGCTGGTCATATACCAACGACTTCCCGTCGGTGAAACTCGGCGAGACCGACTACGTCAACGCCAAGCCTCACGGACGACACGCCGCCAACAACGGCAACGTGCGCCGCTACATCGACTTCGCAGCCGAGAACGGATTCGACGCGCTCCTCATCGAAGGATGGAACATCGGGTGGGAAGACTGGTACGGAAAAGAGAAAGATTTCGTCTTCGACTTCATCACGCCTTACCCGGATTTCGACCTTCCGGCGCTGAACAGATACGCCCACGAGAAAGGAATAAGATTGATAATGCACCACGAGACGTCTTCATCCACAATCAATTACGAACGCTGGATGGAGAAGGCATACGACCTCATGAACCAGTACGGCTACGACGCCGTGAAGAGCGGTTACGTCGGGAAGATCCTGCCTCACGGCGAGAACCATTACAGCCAGCCGCTCATCAACCACTATCATTACTGCGTCACCGAGGCGGCGAGACATCATATCATGGTGAACGCACACGAGGCGGTGCGCCCGACGGGGCTGTGCCGCACCTGGCCTAACATGATCGGCAATGAGAGCGCGATGGGCACCGAGTTCCGCGGCCGCATCAAGGCTGGACACGCCACGATACTGCCTTTCACGAGGCTTCAAGGCGGCCCGATGGACTACACGCCGGGCATCTTCGAGACCGACATGGAGAAAAACGCCTTCTGGAACAAAGGCGACCTCATGCGTCACACCATCTGCAACCAACTCGGACTCTACGTCACGTTCTACTCGCCGCTGCAAATGGCCTCCGACTTCCCTGAACATTATGCGCCTTTCATAGACGCCTTCCAGTTCATCAAAGACGTGGCCGTCGATTGGGACACGACACTTTATCTCATGGCGGAACCCGGAGCGTATATCGTCACCGCACGCAAGCCGAAAGTCTCCACTCTGAACAAGGCCGCCGACGGTGTCGGCGAGCTGCCCGACGGCAGAAAAGGCGTCATCTCCGGCGCGATGCGATACGTCTATGCCATCCCGGATACGGTAAAGGAATTTAAAGATTCAGATGTTCAGACATTTAGCCCGCGCGATGTGTGGTATGTCGGCGGCATAACCGATGAGAACGCGCGTGAAGTCAGCGTCAGACTGGATTTCCTCGAGAAAGGTAAGACATACGATGCCGTCATCTATTCCGACGCGAAAGACGCGAGCGGCATCCCCGGCGAGGGCTACAACCCGCAGGCCTACACCATCTCAACGAAAAAAGTGAACTCCAAGACGGTGCTGAAGATGAAAATGGCACCGTGCGGAGGCTTCGCGGTAAGTATTAGAGAGAGGAAATAAAAATGAAGAAACTCTTCTACATATTGATTCTTTTAGTTCTTGTCTCTTGCAACAAAAGCAAGTATTTTGAGATAAAGACCGTCGAGACGAACGAGCCGCGTTTCAGCTGGAACTATGTGTCGGACGCGCGAAACGTGAAGCAGACGAGCTATCGCATCATTGCGGCTTCTACGTTGGAGAACGCCCGAGACGGCATCGGCGACCTCTGGGATTCCGGCGAAGTTTTTTCAGACAAAACGCTTTACATTTCTTACGAAGGAAAAACGCTGCGAAGTCGTGACAAGGTCTTTTGGAAGGTCTTCGCGACACTTTCTTACGAGAAAAACAAGACCGTTTCCATTGAGAGCGATGTCAAATTTTTTGAGATAAGTCTTTTGGAATCAAGTGATTGGCAGGCGAAATGGATTGGTCATGAGTTTGAAGATGATGTCCTTGCCGGAAAAACACGGTTGGCTGCGCGATATTTACGTAAAGAGTTTAATTTGAATGAAAACATCGTTGAGGCGCGGCTTTACATAAGCGGCCTCGGACAGTACAGTGCGTTCATCAACGGCAGTGAGGTGGCAGCCGACGAGCTTCTGAAACCTGCATTGTCGGATTACCGCAAACGTGTGTATTTCAACACTTTTGATGTCACGGAGATGCTGAAGAACGGCGACAACGCCATCGGCGTCATCCTCGAAGGCGGACACTACACCGCCATGCGCATCAACCCCGACCACATCGACCAAGACCATACTGACAACACGCTGCATTTCGGCACGCCGAGACTGCTTCTGCAGCTTGAGATAACATACAGCAACGGTCGCAATGAACTGATTGTCAGCGATGAGAGCTGGAAGATAACCAACCGCGGGCCGATCCGCACCTCCAACGAATATGACGGTGAGACCTACGACGAGAACCTCGAACTCGGCGACTGGACGCTGCCGCAATACGACGACAGTTCCTGGCTGGAAGCCGAGACCGTGAAAGCACCCGACGGCACGCTCACGCCGCAGCTCAACCCGAACATAAAAGTACAGGACACGCTCACGCCCGTTTCCGTTTTCCGCAAAGGCGAAAAATGGATTCTCGACATGGGACAGAACATGGTCGGCGTGCTGCAAATGAACGTTTCGTGGCAAAACCCCGGTGACACAATCACGTTGCGTTTCGCCGAAAACCTCTATCCCGACAGCACAATTGACGTGAGGAATCTGCGCGACGCCGAGGCGACTGACAGATATATCATCAACAGAGACGGTATTAACAAAGACGGACAGCGGTCCGTCTCTACAATAGTTTGGAAACCGATGTTCACGTATCACGGATTCCGTTACGTTGAGATTCAAGGATTTAGAGAAATACCGAAACTGTCTGATTTCAAAGGACTTGTCTTTTACGATGAGATGTCTGTCACAGGCACTTTCGAGACATCCGACGAGATTATCAATGCGGTTTATCGCAACGCTTTCTGGGGCATCAGAGGCAATTACAGAAGTATGCCCACCGACTGTCCGCAGCGCGATGAGCGTTTGGGCTGGACCGGCGACCGCGCCACGGGCTGTTATGGCGAGTCGTATATCTTTGACAATCACCAGCTTTACGCAAAATGGCTCGATGACGGCGAGGACTGCCAGCTCGAAAACGGCTGTCTCTGCGACGTGTTCCCGCCTTACTGGCGCAACTACACCAACAGCATGACGTGGCCGGGAGCATTCATCACCGTGGCCGACATGATTTACACACGTTTCGGCGACGACGAGCCGATTCGTAAGCATTATCAGGCCATGAAGAAATGGATCGTCTTCATGAAAAACCGTTTCATGGTCGATGGCATCATGAAGCGTGACCAGTACGGCGACTGGTGCATGCCGCCGGAGTCGCCGGAGCTGATTCACTCGAAAGACAAGAACCGCAAGACGCGGGCGGAAGTCATCGCGACACCTTATTACTGTTATCTCTCGAACATCATGGCGAAGTTCGCCGAAATGTCAGATTTCACTGACGATGTCGAGTATTTCAGGAATGAAGTCGCCGCCTCGACGGAGGCTTACAACGCAAAATATCTGAACCGTCAGATCTGGAGATACGCGAACAACACCGTCACCGCCAACATTCTGCCATTGTATTTCGGGATGGTGCCGGAGGGTCGTGAAGACGACGTGTTCGAGAACCTTGTAGAACGCACGGAAGACATGCACGACGGCCATGTCTCGACGGGTGTCATCGGCATTCAGTTTCTGATGCGCACCCTTACAGAGCACGGCCGCGGCGACCTCGCCTTGAAGATAGCCACCAACGACACCTATCCAAGCTGGGGCTACATGGTGCGCAACGGCGCCACCACCATCTGGGAGCTGTGGAACGGCAACACCGCCGACCCCGCGATGAACTCCGGCAACCACGTGATGCTCCTCGGCGACCTCATAATCTGGGAGTATGAATGCCTCGGCGGCCTCAAAGCACTCGAGCCTGGCTACAAAAAGATTCAGCTGAAACCTTATCCCATTGACGGACTTGACTTTGTGAACTGTTCCTACGAATCCGTTTCAGGGCGTATCGAAAGCAACTGGCGGCGCGACGGAAACCGTTTCGAGTGGGACATCACCATCCCTGCCAACACCGAAGCAGAAGTCTGGATTCCGAGCAAGAGCGGACATAAAATCAAGACGTTGGGAAGCGGGAGATATAAAATAAGGATAAAAACGCAAGAACTAAAAGTATTAAAAGAAATTTAATTATGATGACATTTAAAGAATATCGAAAACAGACAAAAATCACTTCAAAATATTGTTTCAGAATCAATGGCATATTATTTTCTGTTTGCTTTTGTCTTATCTATTTGTTTGCAGGAGAATCAGCCCCATTCATAGAACACCTATTGATGTTGGTCGTTTGTATATTATTAGGAAATCTATTTGCAATATATATCTGTGTTATAGCGATATATGCTTCTTTCAAAAAATTAAATATATTATATGGAATCATAGAAGAACTTCCCAAAGACATAATAGATGACTACGAAATCAAATTGTTTTTCGAGAAAAAAGACGTTAGATATAATTATCCTGAAGGTAAAATTTATGGTCACAAAGATAATTATTTAATTCAGTTAAATTCCAATAAACCAAATGCTTTTATTATACTCGTGTTCATGCCTGATGGTCTCTGGCAAAACAGGTCTAAAATCAACCGGAAATATAAGAGAGAAAATATTGAATTAACAGGATTTGGTTTTACACAAAAATTAAAACTCAAAGAATTGCGTAGTATTACCAAAAACGACTTTGATAAGCGAGTTCAACGACTAATAGAAATATCAAGCAATAAAATTGTTTAAACAACTATAAACTATTACAATTTAATAATTAACTAATTAAAATTCAAAAAGTTATGAAGACTTGTAACAAATTCTTCGCCGAATTGTTCGGCACGTTCGTTCTCGTCCTCGGCGGTTGCGGCACAGCCGTTTTCGCCGGCAGGGCTTTTGGATTCCTTGGTGTCTCCATCGCTTTTGGTTTAACCGTCATCGCCATGGCTTACGGCATCGGCCACATCTCGGGCGCACATCTCAACCCGGCGGTCAGCTTTGGTGTCTGGGCTAATGGTCGCATGACATTCAAGGAGATGCTCACTTATTGGGTGGCTCAGATTATCGGTGCCATCATCGCCGTCGCAATCATCGCCGCCATCGGCAGCTGCGGCAACATCGACCTCGGCACTTTCGCCGCCAACGACTACGGTCAGGATTTGGCGAATTGCGGTGCTAACTACTGGAACATCAGTGCCTGTGGTGCTTTCATCACCGAAGCCGTCATGACGTTCATCTTCCTGATGGTCATCCTTGGTGTCACCGACAGCCGTCACGAAAACGGTAAGTTCGCCGGTCTCGCCATCGGTCTGACCCTCGTTCTCATCCACCTCATCAGCATTCCGCTGACCAACACATCGGTCAACCCGGCTCGTTCCATCGCTCCGGCCATTTTCGCCGGCGGTTCAGCACTCAGCCATCTCTGGCTCTTCATCGTCGCTCCGCTCGTCGGCGCCGGTCTCGCCGGTCTCGCTTACAAAGCCATCACCTGCGAATGCAAGAAATGCAACAAGTAATCGCACTGTAACGACGTTTTAAGAACGTGATTGAAAAAATGCGGAGCGACGATGGATTTTCGTCGCTCCGCTTTCTCTTTTGACTTTTCTCTTTTCTCTTTTAACTTTCC
>JAUNNU010000002.1 GCA_030537295.1 Bacteroidia bacterium | reverse complement strand
CAAACAGACTGTTGTGTTGGCCAACTAACTTATTCATTATCATTATGCTTGTTGTTGAGTGGGTAAGCAGAAACAAGCAGCATGGGCTGAATCAAATACGAATTAAAAACAAAGTCATAAGATGGTTCATTTACATCGCTTTAATATATATTATGTTGTATTTTGGTGGTGAAACCGAAGAATTTATTTATTTTCAATTTTAAACATGAAAAAATTTATCAAGCAATTAACAATATTCCTGTTTTTCACAATAACACCGGCAATTGTGATTGTTACAATATTGTATTGCGGAGAGCCAAAATTTTCCTTTGACAGGAATGCGACCTATTTTTGGGGCGATTCGCAAACAGTACGAGGTGTGAATCCAGACATGTTTTCAAGAATACAAAATGTAACAGTGAAAACCACGGCTGCGCATGGCGCTGGCGTTTATGATTTTTTGGTGTTCGCAAATAATGCTCCTGACAGCACGAATTGCGTAATTGGGTTTTCTCAATGCTGTCTTCTCAGAAAAAAGACATCAGACAACAACCGCTCCGGGACAGATGTCAGGATGCTCGTTGAGCTTTGGAAACATAATTATTCAGTTAAGGAAATAATCGAAATTGTCAAGAATAACAGATTTGAATCTGTCAAGAACACCTTTAACAGGTCTCATCCTCAATATGAATATTGCGACACAATTATTCTTGCAGAGCCGTTGAGTGGATTTGCCAGACTTTACGACAAAGAGCCTTCTTTTTTCGGTGATAAAGTGGAATTATACAAAACAGGTCTTGATATTCTCATGAGCAAACACTGCAATGTGACATTTGTCGAGTTTCCATACTACAGCGAATTGTTCGAGGTTTCATCGGCGTCTTCTTACAAAAACGTTATTGACAGCGTGAGGCAAAAAATCTGCGACAAATACTCAAACGGAATATTTGATACCGTTTGCATCAATGACAGCGACTCATTGCTCATGCATGATCTTACACATCTGAACGAGGTTGGTTCCCGCAGGTTTACGGAAGCATTGTGCAGTTATCTTGACACGTGCAGTGCCGGGCAAAACCATTTCGTCATTGTAAACGGAGGCAAATGCAACTGAACAACTCGCTTATTTCACAATCTCGAATTTAATTTGATCTAAGGTCATTATTTTTCACACCTTCTTTAAAAAATCTTCGATTTTCCCGCTGACTTCGAGGTATTCGAAGAAATAAACGAAGTCGATGATACGTTCCGGCGTGATTTTCAAGGTGCCGTAAATCTCGTCAAATGAATTTATTTCATCAAGTTCCGTGAGATATGAGACGAGCGTGTCTCTTATTTTCTCCTTGTCGGAAAGACAATAAAGCTCCAATAATATGCAGATTGTGTTGTCAACGACATCGGGCCTCCCGGATGAGTCAATTGCAAGATACTTAAACAGTTTCGCTGTGTTCAGCGTGTCAACGAGCATCCTTCGCGTCTCTTGGCAACTGACGATTCTTGCCATCAGGTTGTCGAGAAGTAGGCTGAGATAGTCAAATTGAAGTTCGAAAAGCGACACTTTCACGACTTCGGGCATGTCATCAATATAAAGATGCAACTCGCATTGCTCTCCGAATCCCACGTTGTCGGTCATGTCTCCGAACAAGGGGTTGTGGAGATTCTCGAAATAAAGCTGTGCGGCGAGGTTGATGGTCTTCCCGAAAATGTAATAAGCCTCGTCTTCATGTTCTTTCTTGAAAAACAGTGAGCACTCGATTCCGGCATTGAAAAGACTGCTGATTTTCTGTTGCAGAATGTTTTGGTTGTTAGTCATGAAAAAAAATTTAAAAATATATCTTAATTAAAAAAAACATAGTATCTTTGCAGTGTCATCAACAAATCAAGTAGATTTATAATTACTTGATTTATTGCTTGGGTATCAAACGGTTAGATCGGCGGTAGCATAGATTTACTAACCGTTTTTTATATATTCAAGGCTGTATTGGACATGCATTCCGTTTGATTTTTTGCCGATTACGACTTCAACGTCAAAGTTCAGGTATGTTTTGCTTTCGTTTTTAAATGAATATTTTAGTTTGATTAGTTCAACATATTTGTTTTTTCTTTGGCTTCCTTTTTTGATGTCTTTTGATTTGAAATTAGTCTCATCGGTAGAAGCGTACCTTATCACATCATAAATTTTCAGGATTGCGTAAGTTGTTTGCCAGTTTCTTACTGCATTATTTGATGCTTTCAAGTAACTTTCTCTAAAAAGTATGTAAACATTTTCACCAAGAAATTCATTTCTGATGTAATTATTCCCTTGTAAATCAGAAAGAATCCTTCTATACGCATTCTCAACAATTATTCTGCGAATTGGACGTTGTTCGACATCTTTTTTCGTCGGTATCCTAAACATTATATTTGTTTTTTGAAGATTGGTTTCAATATATTCCGGGACATTGCTTTTAATTACATCTTTGTTCATATCTAATAAATTGAAAATTTATTTTTCAGAAAACTTCACATGACCGATTTTGTCACTGCATCGCTGCCACTCGTTGCGAAAGTGTCGTAAAAGGTTGGCCTGTTTTCAGTCCTGATGATGCAAAATTAAGATAAACAATGACTTATGTCAAGGATTTTTATGTAAATTGTTTTTTACAAATACATTTGGAAAAGACGCAAAAAAGAAAGGAACACCGTGGTTTGGCGTTCCTCTCGTGTCAAATGTTATAAGATATTTACAATTATGCGTCGATATTGGCGTATGTGGCGTTTTGTTCGATGAACTCGCGGCGCGGCCCGACGTCGTCGCCCATCAACATTGAGAAGATGTAGTCGGCTTCGGCGCCGTTTTCGATGTGGATCTTGCGAAGCGTGCGGAACTCCGGATTCATTGTCGTCATCCAAAGTTGCTCCGGGTTCATCTCACCGAGACCTTTGTAACGCTGGATGTGCAATCCCTTGTCGGTGCCGTCTGTAGAAAGCTCATTTACAATGGCTTGACGTTGCTCTTCGGTCCAGCAGTAACGTTCGGTCTTGCCTTTCTTGATGAGATACAACGGAGGCGTGGCAATATAGACGTAACCTTTCTCGATGAGTTCTGGCATGTAACGGTAGAAGAACGTCAGGATAAGCGTTGAGATGTGGCTGCCATCCACATCGGCATCGGTCATGATGATGATCTTGTGATAACGTAACTTCTCTATATTCAACGCCTTGCTGTCTTCTTCAGTCCCGATTGTGACTCCGAGAGCGGTGTATATGTTTCTGATTTCCTCGCTTTCGAAGGCGCGGTGCTGCATGGCTTTCTCGACGTTCAGGATTTTTCCTCTCAAAGGAAGTATCGCCTGGAACTTACGGTCGCGGCCTTGTTTTGCGGAACCGCCTGCGGAATCACCCTCAACGAGGTAAAGCTCGGTCATTTCGGGGTTGCGCTCCGAACAGTCGGCGAGTTTGCCTGGGAGACCGGCTCCGCTCAACGCACCTTTGCGTTGCACCATCTCGCGTGCCTTGCGTGCCGCATGACGCGCCGTGGCCGCCAAAACGACCTTGTCAACAATCATCTTGGCCTCCTTCGGATGTTCTTCAAGATAATTTGAAAGGTGTTCGCTCACGATCTTGTCAACGATGCCCATGACTTCGTTGTTGCCGAGCTTCGTCTTGGTCTGGCCCTCGAACTGCGGCTCCGGCACCTTCACCGATATAATCGCCGTCAAGCCTTCACGGAAGTCGTCGCCGTTGATTTCAAACTTCAGCTTCGAGAACATGCCTTCCTTGTCGGCGTAGGCTTTCAAGGTGCGTGTCAGGCCGCGGCGGAAACCAGCGAGGTGAGTGCCGCCTTCGTGGGTGTTTATGTTGTTGACGTATGAATGCAGGTTTTCGGAATAAGAAGTGTTGTATTCAAGTGAAATCTCAACCGGCACATTGTCGGCTTCGCCTTGAATGGCAACGGGTTCCGGCGTGAGCTTCTCGCGGTTTTCGTCAAGGTAGTTGATGAAATCCACGAGGCCGTTTGCCGAATGGAATGTCTCCGACTTACCTTCGAGACCTGTCTCCGAGTTGATGCGTCTGTCGCTCAACGTGATGGTGATTCCTTTGTTGAGATATGCGAGTTCGCGCATACGTGCGGCGAGGATGTCGTAGCTGTATTCGCTTGTGAGGAAAATCGTGTCGTCAGGAGTGAAGGTGATTCTCGTGCCGTGGTCGGAAGACTCACCGACAACTTTCACAGGATACAGTGGCTTGCCGAATTCGTATTCCTGGACGAAAACCTTGCCTTCGCGGTGAATCTCCGCCTTCAGATGTTTTGAAAGTGCGTTGACGCAGCTGACACCGACACCGTGCAGACCACCGGAAACCTTGTAAGAACCTTTGTCGAACTTTCCGCCGGCATGAAGCACCGTCAAAACAACTTCAAGAGCTGAACGCTTCTCCTTTTCGTGCATTCCCGTCGGGATGCCACGACCGTTATCAACGACAGATATGCTGTTTCCTGGTAAAATTTCAATTCCGATAGTATCGCACCAACCCGCCATCGCTTCATCGATGGAGTTGTCAACCACTTCATATACAAGATGATGCAAGCCTCTGACGTTCACATCGCCGATGTACATTGCAGGGCGTTTGCGCACCGCCTCCAATCCTTCCAGAACCTGGATGTTATTGGCACCGTAGTTGCTTTCAGCGTTCTGGATTTTCTCTTCTTCAGTCATTTTTTATGTTTAATTTCTTGTTTGTTCAAAATTTGTAAAAGCGTGCAAAGATAAGAAATTTTTCTTTAAGAAACATTAAAAAATGTGACTAAAAATATGCTAAAACTTATATTTCAAACCTAAAAACAATTCGAATCCCATGCTCGGATAATTATAGTAAAGCTGGTATTTGTTGTGGATGAGATTATGAATCTCCGCAAAGGCGGCAAGGTCTTTATTAAATTGATAATCAGCTCCAAGTTGAATGTCGAATGCGGTTTTCAATTCAATTTCCTGGGCGTTTTCGTCCAAGGCCCAGCGTTTGCCCATGACAAGTGCCGAGGCGTTGAATTTCCAGGCGTCGTCGAGACGGTAGTCGCCGCCGAGAGTCAGCTCGAATGCCGGCTTGTACCAGGCGCGCGAAATCGAATAGTTGTTGAATGTCATCGACAACGAGGCGTTGGCGTCATCGTTGATTTTCCAGTTCACGTCAAACATGAATTTCCAAAGGTTGTAGTCCATGAAAGTCACGTCGAAGGCCTGCAAATGATAAATGGCATCGTCTTTGTCGTAATTTGCGTAAAAGTCACAGTCGGGAATGTAGAACAAGCCATTTTCCATGATGCGGTATCTGCCTCCGATGTACAAGTCCAAGATGTTGAAAATGTTCATCTTGGCACCGAAATCAAAGTCAAAGGAGTTTTTCTCATAGCCGAAATCGCTCAGATATGTGAAGTCTGTGGTCACAAACGGATTTTCTTTGACGATGGATTCGAAAGTGTTGATTCTCGAACAGCCGCCGAGTTTCGCGAAGAGTTCTAAGTCTTTGTTAAACAGAAGGAAACTGCCTTTGATGTCGGGGTAAAAACCGACTTTCTCGTCAGTCTTGAAATCAACGTTAAAGCCGAGCTTCAGCCCGTAAAATTCGCCGTTCATGGTGAAGTTCGGTTTCAGCCCGATCATGAACTGGCTTTTGTAAACGTAATCGAAGTTGGCGCCAAAATCCACGTTGATTGTCTGTAAGTTATCGATGCTCTTTTTGCCAATCCAGCTGTCGGAGTAGGCGAGGTGGGCGTTCACGTTTACTTGGTTTTCATTGGTCCCGCCCGCGATTCCGGCGTAATGGTAGTCGCCGCTGTATTCTTGATACAGTTGTCTGTAGCTTGTCCCGACGGAGGTCCATTTCGCCCCAGCCTTCAGAGAATGGATGTTGCGGCCGTTGTCGTTTGTTATCTCGTTGCCAAGATTATCGTCGTAGGAACGCAAATGATACATATCGTAATGGTAATTGCCGAAGATGCCGAGTTGTCCTGCCTTGAATTTATTGGTGGTCACGATGTTTGCGCCGTTGTTCATAAATGTTGATCTTTTGTAGTCTTTTTGGTCGAGCCATGTTGAATAATGGTCGATGCCGACTTTCAGGCTCATTGTTTTTGACAGGTCTGAATAATGGTGGTACGAGAAAACCGGCGACAGTCTCGTTCCGAAAGCCGCCTTGAGCATGTTGCCTTTGATGTCAGAATCCTGTGAGGGTTTGTATTGCAACGCGCTCATCGTCTCCATTTCCAAGTCGTAGCCGTAGTCGAAGTCTTTTGTGCTGGCCTTGTATTCGGGGATGTTGAAATTGTTTCTTGGTGTTTCTGGGTTTTTCACGAGTCGTTCGGAACGTTTGATTTGTGGTCGGTACGAACCTTCAACTGTCACTTGCTCGTTGTGTTCCTGCGCATTTAAGCCGAAACTCATTGTCAGTGCCAAAATGCTTATAATCAGTGATTTTGAAATATTTTTCATTTTTATTTTATTCTTTAGAAATGATTAATCTTCTTTGTTTTCGTCTTTTTCAATTTCAGCGAGTTTCAGCTGTGCCGATTCTACAATCTCGTTTTTATGTTCGTCATCTGGATAATTTTCGATTACGCTTTTCAAAGTTTCTTTGGCTTGGAATGAATTTCCTTTTGCAATGTAAACGTCGCTGAGAACCAGGAACGACTTGGCAACCAAATAGTTGTAATTTCCGAAGTTGTCGGAAATGTAAAAAACCTTGCTTTCGGTTTTGTCGATTTCCTTCATGTTCCAATTTGCAAGGACGTCGTGATATGCCGCTTCGGCACCGGTCTCGGTTCTGTCGTTGCGTGCGCATGTCTCAAGTTTTATTGCCGCCGAAACATAGTCTTTCAGGTGAAACATCGACATTCCGACTGCGTGGTTCATCATGTTTTTTTGTGTTTGCGTCAAATCCATTGTCGCCAATGAATTTCCAGCCTCAATTGCTTTCTGGTAGTTGCCGAGTTTATATTCGCAAATCATGCTTTTTTCAAGTGCCTCTGTCTTAATCTTTTGATTTTCAGTGATATTCAAGAGTCTTGCGCAATAACTGTTGGCTTTTGAAAAATCATTGGCGTCAAATTCCATCTTGGCTAATTTCAGGAGTGAGTTGTCGGTATAGTCGTTGTCGGGTTGTGAGATGATGTATTCGAGATACGGCTTTGTCTCATTCGCTCTGCCTGTCTTTTCGAGTGAGGTGAGTGCGAAGTAATTGACTTTCAGAAGGTATGCGCCCTTTTTGTTGTGTTCGATGTATTTTTTTGCAGCGTTAAATGCCTCATCGTAATTGCCTTCCTGGAAAAATCTCTCGGCAGTCCTGAACGCTATGGAGTCTTTTTCGGAAACGCTTGTGTTGATGCCGCAGTCGTAAGCAAATTCAAAAAACTCCTGCGTGCGGTTGGTCTCCATGAATATACTCCTTATTATATTAATAGCCTCACGTGCCTCTTCGGTGTTCGGATGGTCTTTCACCACCTTTTGCAGTGATGTCAGTGCCTGTTCATACTGGTCGTTGTTGTAGTACAGCATCCCGATTTTCATCAGGCCTTGTCGTGCGAAAGATGAGCGCGGGCGTTCTTTTACAAGGCGGTCGAAGGCGTTGATGGCTGAACGCTCGTCGTTGGCTCCGAGATGTGCCATCCCGATTTCATACAAAGCTCTGTCGTAGAACGATGAGTTCTTGTGATTTTCGCATAAAGTGTTCATGCTGTTCACTTTGCTGTTCATATCGCCGAGTGCTCCGTAGCCCATGCCGGTCTGGAACATCGCGTAATCTGCGTTTTTGGAGTCGAGTTTTGATGCGTTGCCGTAGGCTGATATCGCTTTGTTGTAGTTCTTGCTCATGAAATAGCAGTCGCCGATGCGCATCCATGCATCGGATTCGTAGCTTTTTTCGACGTCATTTTTGTTCACGAAATAGGCGAATTCCTTGGCTGCGTCGGCGAAGTCGCCTTTCTGGTATGCGATGTAACCGAAGTTGTAATATGAAATCGGAAACATTTCCGAGCGTTCCGCCGCTGGCATCTTGATGAATGCCAGAAGGTTTTTCTCGGCATTGTCGATGTCTTTTTTCTGCAGATATGCGTCGGCGAGCCAGTAAGTCGCGTCGGCACGTAGGTTGTCGGAAACACAGCCGCTCTTGATGGTTTTGTTGAAATATACTATCGCATTGTCGTAATCTTTGTTGGAATACGATTGAACAGCAATGTTATACGTGAGCTGGGCGTAAATCTTCTCCATCTCGGCATCCATTTTATTGTAGCGTTCGAGAGCCAGCAACGCCTTGTTGTAGTCTTTCGCGTTTAAAAGAAGATGAACAACAATCAGACGGGCTTCGTCGGCGCGTTTCGACTGCGGGTTTTTGTCAAGAAAATCATTGAGTTGCGTGACGGCATCGTTGAACGGATCGACGCCGGGTATGAAACTCAGCTTGGCGTAGTTGAATAACGCGTCCTCGCTCATCTCGCGGTCGAAGCCTGATTTGTATGCGGCGAGGAAGGCGTTGCGTGCGAACTTCTCCTGATGTGTCTCGATGTAGCATTGCGCCATGTAATACGAGCCGAACTGGCCAAGCTCGTCGTCGTTTTTCCTTGTCGCGTTCTGAAAATGTCCGATGGCGGCGTTGTAATCGGCGGCTTTCATCTTGCAGAATCCGATTCTGAACTCGACTTCGCGGGGGAAGGCGCGTTTCATGTTTTCTTTTGCAATATTATAATAGTCAAGTGCTTTCGTGAAATTCCTCTGTTGATACCACGCTTCCGCAATCATCATCGCCAGCTCACCTTTACGGCCTTTGTCTGCATTGGCGAGTGCGTTGTCGGCGTTGTTGGTCACGGCGGAGAAGTCGCCGCCGGAGAAGTTCATCTGCATCATGTAATTTGGAACGATGTCCTTGTACTTCGGCGTGTTTTCAATCAGCTTGAAATACTTCTTCGCCTCATCGTAATTCTTGTCAAGGTATTGAATGTGAGCGTAATAGTAACGTGCATCGTCTTGATATGCACTTTCTTTCAGTGCGGCGTCGTGGAACAACGGAGTCGCTTCCGTCACATCGTTCACCTGATAAAGTGAGATCGCTTTCTTGAAATTGTATTCCGATTTCTCTTCGCCGGAAAGCATGCCCGGATTGATTGACTCATAAATCTTTATTGCGTCGCGATATTTTTTGTTTTCGAGTAACATATTGGCATACAATAAATTGGCCTTTGTCGCCAAGATGCTTGCCGGATTCTCATGCACAAAATTCAGAATCAGTTGCTGGCCTTCACCGATGTAAGCTGAACCGACGGCTTCGTAAAATTTCGCTTCCACTGTGTGACGGTTTTCATTGTCTGCCGCAGCTTCAAGATATTGGTGGAAAAGTTCTGTCGCCGAGCCGTAGTTTTTGTTTTCAAATAATATTTTTGCTTCGTTGAAAATGGCTTCAGGTTCATATTGCGCAAGGCGTTTTTGAGCTGATAATGAATAAGTTGTAATCAGAAAAAACGTCAGGGACGCTAATATTCTTTTCATTGTTGTCATAAATCAAATTTTTTGCGAAATTACTAAGAAAAACGTAATTCCAAAGCGTTTATTATGTAAAAATTTCGCCTTTGGATGTGCATCCAAAGGCGAAAGAAAAGCGTAAGCGGGATTCTGTTCTCATTTCTGAGTGACTGTCATTTCTCTAAGCCAGCCGTCACCGGAAGGCTTTAGCAACCCACCCACCCGACTCGGACGAGCAGCCCTTTCAGCCCGAAGGCCATCATCGGTATATTTGGTTTTGCAGCCCATAAGGTTTACCCCAGGTCCGTGTCACCACGGAGATGCGTGAGCTCTTGCCTCGCGTTTTCACCCTTACCCTTTCGGGCGGTAATTTTCTGTGGCACTTTCTTCCTTTGTCTCCAAAGGCTTCCCGTTAGGAAGTATGTCGCTCTGTGCTGTCCCGACTTTCCTCACGCGTAAAATACGCCCGCGACAGTCGCTTTTCAGGCTGCAAAATTACAAAAAAATACGATGTGACACTCTCGTTTTCGGAAAAAGATTGATAATGGCAAAACTTTTAGAGAATATTTGTGTTCCATGTAAAAAAAATCGTAACTTTGCACACTTTTACAAAAATTAGAACTATGAGTACTACTTCCATTCCACTTTGGACGCTTGTCCCGTTTGTTCTTATGCTCCTGTCGATAGCGGTGTTCCCGCTTGTGAAAAAGACCGAGCATTTCTGGGAAAGCAACCGTAACAAACTGATTGTCTCAATAATTTTATCGATTCCGGTGATAGCAATTTTCGCCGCTAACGGGATGACACACAATATCATACATCAGGTTGTGTATGATTACGTCCCGTTCATCGCGTTGCTGCTCTCGCTATTCATCGTGACCGGCGGCATTTTCATCAACATCGATTTGGAGGCGAAGCCGATCAACAACACTGTCATGCTCGCGATAGGTATGATGCTGGCTTCGTTCATGGGAACGACCGGCGCCGCGATGCTTCTCATCCGTCCGCTCCTGAATATCAACAAGCAACGCAAGCACACGGTTCATACTGTGCTTTTCTTCATCGCAATCGTCGCGAACTGCGGCGGTCTTCTCACCCCGCTCGGCGACCCGCCGCTCTTCATGCTTTACCTGCGCGGCGCATCGTTCGGCTGGTTCTTCGGCCTCTTCGCCGAATGGCTTGTCGCCGGCTTGCTGCTTCTGCTGATCTATTTCATTTATGATACAATAATGTACAAAAAAGAAAATGTGTTAAGCCTTCGCCGTGATGCAGCTGAACGTGAACCACTTAAGGTAGATGGCAAAATCAACTTTGTTCTTCTTTTAGGTGTCATCGCATCGGTGGCGTTCATAAACAAAAATTATTTTGTGGTGTCCGACGATCCGGCCAAGAACGACAACATGCTCAAACTTATACAAAGCGGTGCCCTTATCATAATCGGATTGCTTTCAATGCTTCTGACGAACAAAAAGACGCGTTTCGAAGACAACAAGTTCAGCTGGACGCCAATCTTGGAAGTCGCGGCCTTGTTCATCGGAATTTTCATCACGATGGTGCCGGCACTCATGTATTTGCAGAACAATGCGCCAAACATGGGTCTCGAAAAAGATTACCAGTTCTATTACATGACGGGTGCGCTCAGCTCGTTCCTCGACAACACCCCGACCGCGTTGGCGTTCCACAGCGTGGCTCTCGGTCTCGACTACACCGGTTTCGCCGGAACGATGGTCGCAGGCGTTCCGGAGTTCCTCCTCAGAGCTATTTCCACAGCGGCAGTGTTCTTCGGTGCGATGACCTATATCGGCAACGGCCCGAACTTCATGGTCAAGGCAATCGCCGAGCAGAGCGGAATCAAAATGCCCGACTTCTTCAAATATATCTACAAGTTCGCAATAATATTCGTGCTGCCTGTTTACGTTATCGTCCAGCTGATATTCTTCTAAAGATATATTTTCAAGTACGAATAAATTTTATTTGTAAAAAAGTCAAAAATGCATGTAACATTTTTGACTTTTTTGGTACTTATATACAAGAAATTGAGTCGCCGTTCAGGTTGATAGCAATGCATATTGTATAATTTGATAAATAAAAAGGTGAAATATAGCAATATATATTGTTAAATACGCTATCACAAAACGGCTTGAAAATCAATATTTTGTTTAATTTTGCGAATAAAATCTTGTAAAAAATGAGTGAATTGGAGTATCATGTAGGGAATAGGATAAAAGAATTCCTGAAAAGCGAAGGACGTTCAGAGGTGTGGTTGGCGAAGGGTGTGCATTGCGACCCGGGCAATTTCAATCGTACTCTGAAGAAGGAGTCGCTTGACACTGACCTTTTGAGAAGGATTTCGGTCAAGTTGAAACATAACTTCTGCGCGGAATATGCGCGGTTTGTGGAGAAACAGATTCAGGCGGAGATGAAGTCTGACATCATAGAGCTGCCCTGACAAACCTGTCTTTTCCGAATAAGTCTTTGATTACGACAGAGTTGCTGAACCCGTTGTTTCTGCACAGTTCGGCAGTCTCTTCGCCGAGGTTCTCGTTGATTTCAAACCAAACAACACCGTGTGGGTGTAAATTGCCTTTGGCGAAATATATAATGTGTCTGTAGAAAACCAGCGGGTCATCGTCGCTGACAAAAAGTGCGGTGGATGGTTCAAAGTCCAAGACATTGGCCCGCATGTTTTTCTTCTCACTTTCACATACGTATGGCGGGTTGCTGACAATAATGTCGAATTTTTTTGTAAAATGAGGACTCGATAGTATGTCGGCATGAATGAAATCAACGCTGACGCCGTTTGAAACGGCGTTCCTTCCCGCCACTTCCAAGGCTTGTGCGGAAATGTCAATGGCGGTGACATCGCTGTTTCGTAACAGTTTTGCGAGACTGACGGCGATGCATCCACTCCCGGTGCCGATATCTAATATATTAATGGTGTCCGTCGGCTGTTTTCCGTTGTCCGTTGACGAAATCATGGAGACAAGTTCTTCGGTCTCCGGCCTCGGAATCAGGACGTTTTCGTTGACTTCAAACTCCATGCCGCAGAACTCGGTCTTCCCGATGACGTATTGTATCGGCCTGTTTGTCATAAGCTCGCTGACGGCATGGTCGAGTCTCTCGAATCCGTCTTCGTCAAGGCATAAATCGGGATTCAGGGCGAGTGAAATCCTGTTGAAACCGAAAAAATGTTCGAGCAACATCATGACCATCGTGTTCGATTCGTTTGTGTCGTATATTTTGCCGAGCATCGCGGCGTAACGTCTGCGCAGTTCGCCGACTGAGTTTGAATGTGTTTTCATGCTGCAAAAATAAGAAATTATCAAAAGCATCGGGAGATTTTTCAAAAAGTCATTATCTTTGCAAAAATTTTTTCACGATGATGTTTGAGGATTCATATAAAATTGTCACGACGGCGGGCGAGGGGCTTTACAAGGAAAAGGGCAGCAAGTTCATCGCCGAGGCGTTCCCGGTTCATACCGAAGCCGAGGTGAAGGCGCATGTCACAGAAATAAAAAAGAAATATTTTGACGCAAAACATCATTGCTACGCCTTCATGATTGGCCCTGACAAATCGTGTTTTCGTTCAAGCGACGACGGCGAACCTTCAGGAACCGCGGGGAAACCCATTCTGAATCAGATACTTTCAAAGGATGTCACTAATGTGTGCGTTGTTGTGACACGTTATTTCGGCGGACAGCTGCTCGGCGTTCCGGGTCTTATCAATGCCTACAAAACTTCGGCCCGCGAAGCCCTCGACAACTGCACCATCGTTGAAAAGACAATAGACGAGGTGTATTCCTTGGAATTTGATTATCCGCTGCTCAACGAAGTCATGCGAATCTTGAAAGACGAGAATCTCGAACAGCAAAACCCGAAATTTGAACTGCGCTGTTATCTCGAAGTATCAATAAGGCAAAGCGAATCCGACAGAATTGTTGAAAAGTTTAAACGCTTGTTTGGAGTTGAAGTGAAATATATTAAAACTGTTTAAAATCAATTGGTTAAGTCTGTTTTTAAGCATTTTTTTTGTTTTCGCTCGTAATATATGTGAAAAATAATTAATAATCAATATAAAAAAAATATTTTTATTCACTTTTTTATGTTGATATTTGTAACTTGAAATTTTAAGAGAAAGTAGTTTGTAAATCATTGATATTGAGTTGTTTGATAAAAAAATGAACAGGGATTTGTTTGAAATATGGGATGAATGTCTCGCCATGATTAGGGAGAATGTTCCGGAGCAGACTTATTCGACTTGGTTTGAACCAATAAAGCCGGTGAGCCTCGATGACGACGCTCTCCTGACGATTATGGTGCCATCCGACTTTTTCTATGAATACCTGGAGACTCATTTCATCAAGGTGATGAAAACCGCCATACGCAAGGTTTTGGGTCCGGAAGGACGCCTCGAGTACAACATCATGATGGACAACGACGCAAACAAACCCGTCGTAGTCCGCCAGCCGTCAGTTGACCGCACCAACACGAAGAATCCTCCGAAGCCGATCCAAATCGATTTCGACAGCAGCGAACAGACGATTCACAATCCGTTTGTGTTTCCCGGCATCAAAAAGATTAATATTGAGTCGAATCTGAATGAAAACTATTCTTTCGACAATTTTGTTGTGGGAGAATGCAACCGTGTGGCGCATGAGGCGGGTCTGTCGGTGGCGAAGAATCCCGGAAAGACATCTTTCAACCCGATGTTCATTTTCAGCCCTACCGGAATGGGGAAGACGCACATCGCACAGGCAATCGGACTCGAGACCAAGAAATATCATCCTGAACTTACCGTTCTGTATGTCAATGCGGAACAGTTCATCATGCAGTTCCTGTCATCGTGCCGCAACAACAACTCGAAGAGCAACACGCGCAACGATTTCGTGCATTTCTATCAGATGATAGACGTGCTAATCGTTGATGACATACAATTTATGGCGGGAAAAAACGCAACGCAAGACGCTTTCTTCCACATTTTCAATCATTTGCAGCAGACCGGCAAACAGTTGATTTTCACTTGTGACAAGCCGCCGGCGGAACTGAAGGACATGGAACAACGTCTGATCTCACGTTTCAAATGGGGGCTTTCCGCCGAAATGTCAACGCCGGATGTCGATGTACGCTGCAACATCCTGAAACGTAAGGCTTTCACAGAAGGTGTCGAACTTCCTGACGAAGTCGTCACTTACATTGCCGAACATATCAAGACAAACGTCCGCGAGATGGAAGGCTTCCTTATCTCGCTCGTGGCGCAGTCTTCTCTGAACAGAAAGGCGATAACAATCAGTTTGGCAAAACAAATGGTCGAGCGTTTTGTTAATAACTCGAGTCATGAGGTCACAATAAACTATATTATTAATGTAGTCTGTGACGAGATGGGGACGTCGCAGGCTGATTTCTTCACTGCCTCGCGCAAACGCAACGTGGTGCAGGCACGTCAGCTGTCGATGTATCTGTCGAAGAAATATACAAAATCGTCGCTTATCGTAATCGGCGAGCAGTGCGGAGGCAAGGACCATGCGACGGTGATTCATGCGTTGAAAACTGTCGCAAACTTGTTGGAGACCGATAAGCAGTTCAAGGCAATGGCGGAAAAGATAGAAAAAAACTTACAATAAAATATTATGAATCAACAGTTTGGCAAGTTATATCTCATTCCTGCCCTGCTTGGCGCGACAAACGCTGAGCAGGTGATTCCTGCCGGAACTTTGGAAATTGTGAGGACTTTGAGATTCTTCGTCGTGGAGAATGTCCGCACGGCTCGCAGGATGCTGGGCAAGATGCAGATGCCTTGCCCGATTGATGAATTGCAGTTTGTGGAACTTGACAAACACGATCCCGGAAATTTGGATTTGATGACTTATCTTGGGCCTGCGCTTGAAGGCAACGACATCGGCGTGATGTCGGAAGCCGGGACGCCGTGCGTGGCCGACCCCGGCGCGTTGGTTGTCGAACTTGCACATCAAGCCGGGATGCAAGTCGTACCGCTCACCGGACCGAATGCGATGATTCTCGCACTGATGGCTTCCGGCTTCAACGGACAGTCGTTCGCATTTCACGGCTATCTCCCGATAAAAAATCCGGAACGTGTCCAGAAAATCAAGGCGTTGGAACGCCAGTCAATGGCAAACGACGAAACAGAACTGTTCATCGAGACACCGTTCCGCAACAACGCCATGATAGAGGATTTGGTGAAAAACTGTCATCCCAACACTATGCTTTGTGTGGCCTGCGACATCACGATGCCGGATGAAAAAATTGTTAGCAAATCTATATCAGATTGGAAATCAATAAAATATGACTGGAACAAAAAACCGGCTGTGTTTTTAATTTATAGTAACAAATTCAGAAAAAAATATTAATCATGAGGAACTTGACAAAAGAAGAATTCAGAACTTATTGCTTGCTTTATGCGGCAGATGCAGATTTCAACATCACGAAACAGGAGATAATCGCCATCGGCGCGAAGATAGCACCGGAGGATTTCATCCGTGTTTACAACTGGTTTGAGGCCGACGGCGACATGGATCGCATTGAGACGATTCAGTCGAACAAGGTGCAGTACATAAATAATGACGATGAAAAAAATTCTCTTATCAAAGAGTTGAAAGAGGTGTTTTTCGCCGACGGTGTGTTTGATTCGGTCGAAAAGAGTATCTTCTTTATGCTGAAGAAACTTCTGTAATCGTTTTAAGGTATTGAAACACAAAAAAAGACCTCCATTTCGGAAGTCTTTTTTATTAGTATTGAAAGTCAAAAATTATCGTCGCTTCGCGCTCTTTTAATTTTCAACTTTCAACTTTTAACTATTTAGTCACTCTCTCGAGCCATTTCACCATGCAGAACATGACCGTCATTGAGATGAGGCAGATGGCGAGGAACACGCCCCAGCAGTTCCATATCGGCCATGCGTTGTACATGATAGGTCCGAGGAAGATTAAGAGGTTGCCGATAGCCGTTGCGCCGAGCCACAGACCCTGGCACAATCCAACCATGTGACGCGGAGCCACTTTCGAGACGAAAGAAAGTCCGAGAGGCGAGATGAACAACTCGGCGACGGTGAGGAAGAAGTAAGTCACGATGAGAACCCACGGCCCCGATTTCGCGAGACCGGCTGCTGCCATCTGGGCGGCGTCCATGGCGCGGAAGTCTGTGCCTGAAGGATAGTTGCAGGAGATTGAAAGCACCATCAGGAAGAGGTAGGCGCAGCCAGCGATGCCCATGCCGTACGCGATCTTGCGAGGTGTCGAGACAGCTTTGCCTTTTCTTGCCAATGCAGCGAAACCAAACATCACCAATGGAGTCAATATGATGACAAACAATGGGTTGAGTGCTTGCCAAATCTCAGGCGGGAAGAAGTCGGTGATGATGAAGTCGCGCGAGAAAACCATCAATGACTGGCTGTTCTGGTGGAATGAGAGCCAGAAGAAGATGGCGATGCCGAGAACCGCAAACAGAGCGTAGAGACGCTGCTTGATTTCCTTGGCCATGGCGAGTTTTTCTTCCTCGGTGTAGTCCACAACTTCGGCTTCCTCTTTCTTTGAAGGCTGCGGGAAGATGTTCTTTGTGCAGAGGAACACCACCAATGAAATCATCATGGCGATGACCGATGCGATGAATGCGTAGTGGATGCCGGTGTTGAACACATCGATGTACTGTGAGCTGAATGCCACGAGGTCGGTGGGTGCTGCGGTGCCTGGAACCAATGAGTTGGCCATCGTCTCGGTGAACTTCTGTGTCTGTTCGCCGTTGGCGAGATACTGATGGCAAAGCGCCGGCATGTCTGCGTTATATACGAAGTTGTGGACCCTCAGCCACCATGTGCGAAGCATAGGAGCCACGAACGGAGCGATCACGCCGCCGATGTTGATGAACACGTAGAAAATCTGGAAACCGCTGTCGCGACGGTCTTTGGCTTCAGCCAACGCCGCAGGGCCTTTCTTCGCTGCCTCTGCCTCGAACTTGTCGTAAAGCTTGCCGACGAGAGCCTGCAGGTTGCCTTTGAACAGACCGTTACCAAACGAGATGCAGAGCAGCGCAACGCATGTGAAGATGAGGATGCCCCACCATGCCCCACCGTTGTCGAGGATGATGCCGTTGGCGTCCTTGCTGAACAACGGAATGGCGAGTGCCACATAGCCTACAGCCATGGTAATCAAGCCCCATTGGATGGTTTTCGGATAGTTTTGGGTGCGGTCAGCAATGATACCGCCAACCAAACTCAACACGTAAATCCCGAAGTAGAACACGGAATAAATCATACTCGCGGTCTTGTCTTCCAAGCCGAATTTTGAAACCAAGAACAACAGAAGGATTGCGTTCATGATGTAATAGCCGAAACGCTCGCCCATGTTGCTCAATGCAGCCGCTATCAATCCCTTCGGGTGATATTTCTTCGCCTGACGAAGATAATAAACCAGGAACGGGACGACGACGATGAGAATACCAATCAGAATCACCAAGGTGCGGTTGGTATTCCACAAGTTTAAAATAGATAATGACGTCATTTGATAAAATTTTTAATTATACATTAATTTTAAAATTAGCCACAAAAGTAGTTAATTTTTTGACATCTCCAACGAAAAATTGATTTATTGGACAAATTCTTCATTTTATTTAAAAAAATGATGTTTTCATCTTGATAAAGCGGGAAAATTCGTATTTTTGCAAGTTTTTGAAAAATATCTAAAAATGGAAATATCAAGCAAATATAGTCCGCAGACTACCGAAGAGAAATGGTACGAGCATTGGATGAACAAGAATTATTTTCATTCAACTCCCGATGAACGTGAACCTTATACCATCGTGATCCCGCCTCCGAATGTGACAGGCGTGCTTCACATGGGGCACATGTTGAACAACACGATACAAGATGTTCTTGTCCGCCGTGCGCGTATGCAGGGCAAGAACGCGTGCTGGGTTCCCGGCACCGACCACGCCTCGATAGCAACGGAAGCCAAGGTTGTCAATAAGTTAGCTCAACAAGGCATCAAGAAAACCGACATCGGACGTGAGAAATTCCTCGAACACGCATGGGACTGGACTCACGAACACGGCGGCATCATCCTGAAGCAGCTCCGCAAACTCGGCGCGTCGTGCGACTGGGAACGCACCTCGTTCACGATGGACGAGACACGCAGCAAGAGCGTCATCCACGTCTTTTGCGACTTATATAATAAAGGTCTCATCTACCGCGGTGTCCGCATGGTCAACTGGGACCCGAAGGCACTGACAGCTTTGAGCGACGAAGAAGTCGTCTATAAAGACGAACACAGCAAGCTTTTCTACCTGAGATATAAAATCGAAGGCGAAGACGGCTGCGCAATCGTGGCGACAACGCGTCCGGAAACGATAATGGGCGACACCGCCATGTGCATCAACCCGAACGACCCTAAGAACCAGCATCTTAAAGGTAAGAAGGTCATCGTGCCGTTGGTGAACCGCGTGATTCCGGTCATCGAAGACGAATACGTTGACATCGAATTCGGCACCGGCTGCCTGAAGGTCACTCCGGCGCACGACGTGAACGACTATATGCTCGGCGAGAAACATAACCTTCAGAGCATCAATATCTTCAACGATGACGCCACTATCAGCGAGGCTGCCGGAATGTACGTCGGGATGACACGTGAGGATGTCCGCAAGCAGATCGTCAAAGACCTCGCCGAAGCAAATCTACTTGAGAAAGTTGAAGACTATAATAATAAGGTGGGATATTCTGAACGTACCAACGTGCCTATCGAGCCGAAACTGTCAATGCAGTGGTTCCTTAAGATGGAGCATCTCGCAAAAATAGCCCTCGAACCTGTCGAGAAAGGCGAGATTCAGTTCTATCCTGCGAAATATGTGAACCTCTACCGCCACTGGCTCGAAAACATCAAGGACTGGTGTATCAGCCGTCAGCTTTGGTGGGGACATCAGATTCCGGCTTATTATCTGCCTGAAGGCGGCTATGTCGTCGCCGAAACCGCTGAAGAAGCACTTCGCCTCGCAAAAGAAAAGACCGGAAACAACAATCTGACACTCAATGATTTACGTCAGGACAGCGACTGCCTGGACACATGGTTCAGCTCATGGCTTTGGCCGATGTCGCTCTTTGACGGCGTTATCGACCCTGAAAATCCTGAGTTTAAATATTATTATTCGACAAACGACCTCATCACGGCTCCCGACATCATCTTCTTCTGGGTCGCCAGAATGATTATGGCAGGCGAGGAATATACCGGAAAAGTGCCGTTCCGTAACGTGTATTTCACTGGTATTGTGAGAGATAAGCTCGGCCGTAAGATGTCAAAGTCGCTCGGTAACTCGCCCGACCCGATTGAACTCATCGAGACTTTCGGTGCCGACGGCGTGCGTATGGGAATGCTTCTCACTGCTCCGGCCGGAAACGACATCCCGTTCGACACAGCTTTGTGCGAGCAGGGACGTAACTTCTGCAACAAGATCTGGAACGCCCTCCGTCTCGTGAAAGGCTGGAGCGTCGATGAAAACGTCGCGCAACCCGAAACCGCGAAGATGGCGGTGAAATGGTTCGACGCTCGTTTCAACCAGGTACTTGCCGAGATGAACGACAATTTCGACAAATATCGTCTCTCCGATGCTTTGATGGGAATTTATAAACTCACTTGGGACGACTTCTGCTCGTGGTATCTCGAGATGGTCAAAGCCCCGATGGGTCAGCCGATTGATGGCGTAACTTACAGAGCCACAGTGACTTTCTTCGAGAATCTCATGAAGCAACTGCATCCGTTCATGCCGTTCATCACTGAAGAAATTTACCATTTCCTCGATGATAGAAAAGAAGGCGACGACATCATCATCGCACAGCAGCCGAAACAGAAAGATGTTGACAGTCAGACTCTTGCGCAGTTTGAAATCACGATGGACGTCATCAACAACATACGCAAGATTCGCGCGGAGAAGAACATCCCATTCAAGGAGGCAATCGACTTGGTCGTCGTTGACAACGGCAATGTCTGCAAGGATTTCGACTGCATCATTGAGAAGCTAACTAATGTGAAATCAATATCTTACGTTGCTGAAAAGCCACAAGACGCATTCGGATTCCTCGTCCGTTCGATGGAATATTTCATTCCGGTGACTGATTCCGTTGATGCCGAAGCCGAACTTAAGAAACTCGAAGAAGAATTAAAATACACTCAAGGTTTCTTGAAGTCGGTTGAAGGAAAACTCTCGAACGAGAAGTTCGTGAACGGCGCACCGGCGGCTGTCGTTGAGAAGGAACGCAAGAAAAAAGCCGATGCTGAAGCCAAGATTGCGGTCATCGAGCAGCAGATGGCGGCGTTGAGGAAATAAGGAAATCTGTCAAAAGAAAATGGGCTGGACTTTTTGAATTCAATGAATTAAAAAGTTCAGCCCATTTTTAATTAACACGTGATTTTATATATGATTTCAGCCAAATGGAGAAGTAAAAAAATATTTATTTGAGTTTCAAATATTTGTATTATTTTTGCAGTCTGAAAAAAATCTTAAAAATATGAGCAATTTTAAGTACAGAAAAAGGATAGCTGACGACCTTCTCGACTTGCAGTTGGAGAGTGCAGGAGCGGTGCTTGTTGAAGGCCCTAAATGGTGCGGAAAGACAACGACGGCAGAGCAAAAAGCTGGAAGTGTGCTGTATTTGGACGATCCCGAGAACATCGAGCAGAACCTCATGCTTGCCGAGACACGCCCGAAAGCCATTTTAGAAGGTAAAACACCAAGGCTGATTGACGAATGGGAACTTGCTCCAAAACTTTGGGACACAGCACGTTTCGAGGTTGACCATCGGCATGAGATGGGACAGTTCATATTTACTGGAAGTGCGGTGCCAGCCGACATCAACAAAATCATCCACACTGGAACAGGGCGTTTTTCGTGGCTTCTGATGCGCCCCATGAGTCTTTGGGAATCGGAAGAATCGACGGGTGAAGTCAGTTTGAGGTCGCTTTTTGAAGGCGATAACGACATCTTTGGCCAAAATGACAGGAAATTGGAAGACATCGCATATCTCATCTGCCGCGGCGGATGGCCTGGCTCCATCAATTTGAAAAAAATGCCGTCGCTAACCATTGCGACCAACTATTTTGAAGCCGTTGTGAGAAGAGATATTTCGCGAGTTGACGGCGTGTCGCGTGACGAACAACGTGCACGTCGGCTAATGCGCTCGTATGCAAGAAACCAAGGCTCGCAAGCTCCGTTCAACACCATTGCCGACGACATTTCGACTAACGAAATCGAAAAGCTCTCATCTGCATCGGTGGCTGATTATGTTGAGGCACTGAAAAAAATATTCGTGATAGAGGATATGAAGGCATGGAACCCAAACCTGCGTTCAAAGACCGCCATCAGGTCGAGTGACACCCGTTATTTCGTTGACCCTTCCATCGCGGCTGCGGCTCTCGAACTCGGACCTGACAGTTTAATCAATGACTTGAAAACCATGGGGCTTCTCTTTGAGACGATGGCGGTGCGCGATCTTCGTGTCTATGCCGACGCTTTGTCGGGCAACGTCTATCATTACAGAGATAAAAACAACCTCGAGTGCGATGCTGTCGTTAGTCTTCGTGGTGGTCGTTATGCATTGATAGAGATAAAGTTAGGTGGAGAAAGACTGATTGAAGAAGGTGTGAAAACATTAAAACAACTTGAAAGTAAAATCGACACTGATAAAATGAACAAACCATCATTCCTCATGGTTCTGACCGCCACCGGACAGTATGCTTTTCGTCGTCCCGATGGCGTGTTTGTCGTCCCGATTGGCTGCTTGAAAGATTGACTTCATCAAATTATTTCGTTGTCAACGAAGAACAACGCAATCTGCCTGATGCCTTGCGCGCCGATAACTAATTGATTGTCAAATTCAATGCTTCTGCTTGGCCCGTTGATGAACACTGTTTCCGCAGGCATGTCGTCCTGATATTTCCCTTTCAAATAATTGATGGCATCTTTCATCCCGTCAACGAGCTGGTTTGGTTTTGCGAAGACCAAGAGCGTGTCGGCTTTCGAAAACGCATCCTTTGAACCGGCGCACCTGTCGCTTATTACGATGCTTCCAGTCTGCGCCACAAGGCATTCGCAGTCGGTTATGCAAGTCACTTTTTTGCATTCCGTTGAAAAGTCATCGCACAACTCAATTCCGGCTTCGTTTGCCTCAAGAAAAGCCTTTATGTCAGGACTTGTGCAGAATAACGGATTCCATTGATTTTCAGTGATATATTGTTTGAGAGCATCAATGAAATTCCTGTCATTCTCAAAATACATGAAAATTCCGTCGTTGTTTTTGAACCTCTCGATGAAAGTGAACTCGCTGCCGTCTTCTTCTGTAAAAGGTTTCCACGTGTCATTCTGGAGGTTGACATCGGAGAAGATGTTCTCGTCTTTTGAGATGACAGCGTTGCGCACTTTTGCGAGAATCTGCTCTTTGTTGGTGCGTTCATTCAGGCCAGAAAACGAGAACTTCTTCATGATTAAGCTATTGATGTGTTATCCGATTCTTCAACTTTTATTTCCGATTCATCTTTTCTGTCAGATGATTTGGAGAAATCTCTTTCTTCCGGTGTCCAAGGGCGTTTGCCGAAAATTGTCTCAAGGTCATCGGCGAAGATTACCTCCCTGTCGATGAGTTTTTCGGCGAGTTGCGTGAGGCCGGTTTTATGCTCGTTGAGGATGCGTATCGCCTCCTGATATGCGCTTTCGATGAGTTTGCTCACTTCCTGGTCGATGATTTCGGCGGTCTTTTCGCTGAAAGGCTTTGTGAAGGCGTAGTCGCTCTGACCTGTTGAGTCGTAATAACTTACGTTGCCGATTTTCTCGTTGAGACCGTAATATGTCACCATTGCGAAGGCTTGTTTCGACACTTTTTCGAGGTCGTTCAACGCGCCTGTGGATATATGTCCGAAGATGATTTGTTCTGCGGCGCGGCCTCCAAGGGTGGCGATCATCTCGTGATACATCTGTTCTTTTGTGGTGATTTGTCTTTCGTCGGGGAGATACCACGCTGCGCCTAAGGCTTTGCCTCTTGGCACTATGGTGACTTTCACGAGCGGGTGTGCGAACTCAAGCATCCAGCTTGTCGTGGCGTGGCCGGCTTCGTGGAAGGCGATGACTTTCTTTTCCGAAGAAGTGATGACTTTGTTTTTCTTTTCGAGTCCGCCGACGATACGGTCGATGGCGTCGAGGAAGTCTTGTTTCTCAATGTTTTCCTTGTCGTGACGTGCGGCGATGAGTGCTGCTTCGTTGCACACGTTGGCGATGTCGGCGCCGGAGAAGCCAGGCGTCTGTTTCGCCAGAAACTCCTTGCTGACATCTTCGGCGAGTTTCAGTCCGCGCATGTGAACCTCGAAAATCTCTTTTCTTCCGTTAAGGTCGGGGAGTTCGACGTAGATCTGGCGGTCGAAACGTCCGGCGCGCATCAAGGCTTTGTCGAGGATGTCGGCGCGGTTTGTGGCGGCCAGCACAATCACTCCGGAGTTGGTGCCGAAGCCGTCCATCTCGGTAAGTAATTGGTTGAGAGTGCTTTCGCGTTCATCGTTGCCTCCGCTCATGATGTTCTTGCCGCGGGCGCGTCCGATGGCATCAATCTCATCGATGAATATTATACAAGGCGATTTCTCTTTCGCCTGCTTGAATAGGTCGCGCACCCTCGAAGCTCCCACGCCCACGAACATCTCCACGAAGTCGGAGCCTGAGATGCTGAAGAACGGAACGCCCGCCTCGCCCGCCACCGACTTGGCTAACAACGTCTTACCTGTTCCGGGAGGGCCGACGAGAAGCACGCCTTTGGGAATCTTTCCGCCGAGGCGCGTGTAACGTTTCGGGTTCTTAAGGAAATCCACAATCTCCATGACCTCCTCCTTCGCCTCTTCAAGTCCGGCGACGTCTTTGAAGGTCGTCTTCTGGTCTTTCTCCTGATCGTAAAGCTTCGCCTTCGACTGCCCGATGCTGAAAATCTGTCCGCCGCCGGCACCGCCGTTCATCCTGCGCATGATGAAAATCCAGAATAACAGTATGATAACCAATGGCAAAATCCATGAAAGCACCTCGGCACCCCAGTTGTGCCTTTCAATAGGAATGATTTCGACAGGGTCGCTCAGACCTTCCTGCGCTTCGTCAACCTTCTGATACAGACGGTCTTCCGAAACTTTCATGGTGTAATTCGGTGTCTCCCCGAAGTTCGACCTCCTCTCGTCAGGGAAGTGTTTCTTCAAACCTTGCTCGTTGAGATAAATCTCCGCGACGCTTTTGTTCACCAACTCGATTTTTTCGACATCCTGGTCACGAAGCAACGTCATCAGCTCCGTCATTGTCAGATCTTTTGCAGGATTCACCCCTTTGAAAAAGAGCGAACCGAGGAAAAACGCAATGAGTATGATGTAAATCCAATAGAATCCTATCTTCTTTTTCGGCTGCTTGTTGCCGCCGCCCATATTCTGGAAATTGTTGTTGTTCTCTTCCATTAAAACACTCTTAACTAATCTTCGTAAACTTTCTTTTCCGCATCTGCCCACAACTCTTCGAGCCGGTAGAAACTGCGTTTCGGCTCGAGAAACACATGCACCACCACGTCAATGTAGTCTAACAGAATCCATTCCGAGTTCTCAAAACCCTCTTCGTGATATGTGTGAACGCGCAATGTGTTGCGGACATTGTCAATGATTTTCTCGGCGATTGCGTTGACTTGTGTTTTAGACTGCGCATGGCAGATTACAAAATAATCAGTCACCGCCGTATGTATCTCTCTCATATCCAATGTGGTGACTTCTTTTGCCTTGCTCTCAAGCATCGTTTCCACGACGGTCGAAAGCACTTCTTCCGTATTGTCTGTTTCGTGTCTTACTCTCATTTTTGCTATCAAAAAATTTTTTGCAAAGATACTTAATATATTTTTATTTTTCAGAATTATAAAAGAAAAAAATACTACTTTTGTTTTCTCGTTTGAAATTATTTTTATTTGGAAGAAATTCAAGGGCTATGGGAGAAAATTTTGGTTTGGAGAACATGAAAATTTTTCATTTTGAAGAAGTCTCTTCTACGAATACGATTTTGCGTGACATGATGTCGGATGGATGTGACGTTGCCGGTACTGTCATCGTCGCCGGTCATCAGACAGCGGGGAAGGGGATGGGCGAGAACCGCTGGGAAAGCGAACCGAATAAAAATCTGCTTTTCAGCATTGCATTGAATGTCAGCTTTTTAAAGGCCGAAGAACAATTTAAAATCTCGCAAGCCGTCGCCGTTGCCATCCTCAATGTCATCTCCCCAAAACTCCTAACTCCCTCAAACTCCTCAAATTCCTTAAACTCCTCAAAGTCCTATTATCCTACCACAATGTTGATGATTTTCTTCGGGATGATGATGGCTTTGCGAACCACCATTCCTTCGATCCATTTCTTTGCTTCAGGTGCTGCGAGCACGATGTCGCGCATCTCGTCCTGGCTCATGCCGAGAGGAAGTTCGATGTCGAAACGTTTCTTCCCGTTGAATGAGACAGGGTACAGGAACGTGTCTTCGGCGACGTGTTTCTCGTCAAACTCCGGGAATTTCTGGTTGACGACGCTGTCGTTGTGACCCATCTGATGCCAGAGTTCCTCGGCGATATGTGGTGCGTAAGGCGAAATCATAATTGCGAGAGGTTCGAGGATTTCGCGTTTGTTGCATTTCATGTCGGCGAGTTCGTTCACGCAGATCATGAAGGCGGAGACGACGGTGTTGAACGAGATGCGTTCGATGTCTTCCTCCTCTTTTCTGATGAGTTTGTGCAACGCTTTGAGTTCGGCTTTTGTCGCCGGTTCCTCACTGATTGTCAGCTCGTTGTTCTCGCCGTTGTAAAGTTTCCAGAACTTACGGATGAAACGGAACACGCCTTCGATGCCTTGTGTGTCCCACGGTTTCGACTGTTCGAGCGGGCCGAGGAACATCTCATAGAGACGCAGGGTGTCGGCGCCGTACTTCACCACGAGGTCGTCGGGGTTCTGCACGTTGAACTTCGACTTCGACATCTTCTCGATTTCCCATCCGCAGACCATGATGTCGTTTCCGTCTTTGTCTTTCTCAAAGATGAAATGCGCATCCTTGAGGTCGTCACGCCAGGCTTTAAACGCTTCAGTATCAAGAATATCGTTGTGAACCATATTGATATCCACACGGATGCCGTCGGTGTATTCCTCGCGTCCGGCGATGTTCTTTGAGACGAACAGGTTGATGAATGGCAGTCCTTTCCCTTCTTCAAAAGGCACCACATCTTTGCCGGCGACGAGGTCTTTTATCTTCTGTATTGTCGCGGGAAATCTATCTTCGACGAGGACATCAATCAACGGAGGCAGGAACAGTTTGCAGCCGAGCTGTTTTGCTATGTCTTCGTACCAATCGGCGACCTTTGCCAACCCGCTCATCTTCTTTGTCTCGATGATGATGTTTTTCGACGGGCAGTAGAAGTCGAACTGACGACGTCCCATCTTATAATTTCTAACAAACTCAACGCCTAACTTATTGTCTTTCAGTTCCTGCCAAAGCAACCATTCTGCCATCTTCTCCAAATTGGCACGATAGACGAAGCTCGTTCTTCCCTGAATCATGCCTTGGTTGACCATCTTCTTGAACGGCTCGTCCTTGCATGCGATGCCGATGTCATAGAGGAACTTGTTCCAGAAACGACTGTAGATGAGGTGGCCTGTACCGTGTTCGGCGCCGCCGATGTAAAGGTCAACCTGCTGCCAATAGTCGTTGGCTTCCTTGCTGAAATATTCGTTTTCGTTGTGCGGATCCATGTAACGGAGGTAATACCCGCTTGAACCTGCGAATCCGGGCATCGTGTTCGTCTCTATCGGGCAGCCGTCTTCCGTGACCCAGTTCTTGGCGCGTGCCAAGGGCGGCTCGCCACTGTCGGTCGGTTTGTACCTGTCGATTGAGGGAAGTTCGAGCGGCAGCTTATCGACATCCATCGGGTAAGGCATACCTTTTTTATAATATATCGGGAACGGCTCGCCCCAGTAACGCTGACGGCTGAAGATGGCGTCGCGGAGACGGTAGTTCGTCTTGCCTTTTCCGATGCCGAGTTTCTCCAACTCCTGAATCATGCGCATTATGCCTTCTTTCACTGTGAGTCCGTTGAGAAACTCCGAATTGACGAGCACACCTTCTTTGGCGTCGAACGACTCCGTCCATGCCGAAGGGTCGGCAGGCTCCTCGTTTGGTTTCGCAACGACTTGAATGATAGGCAGTTGGAAATGTCTTGCAAAGGCGAAGTCGCGGCTGTCGTGAGCCGGGACCGCCATGATTGCGCCGGTGCCGTAGCCCATCAAGACGTAGTCGGAGACCCAGATCGGGATGTGTTTGCCGTTGAATGGGTTGACGGCGTAAGAGCCTGTGAACACTCCGCTCACTTTCTTCACCTCCGACATACGCTCACGTTCAGAGCGGTTCTTCGCCCATGAGACGTATTCCTCGACGGCGGAACGTTGTTCTTTGGTGGTGAGTGACTTTATCAGTTCGTGTTCAGGTGCGAGCACCATGAACGTCACGCCGAACAATGTGTCGGCACGTGTTGTAAACACTTCAAAATCAATATCTTTATCGGCGACTTTAAAGAACACCGATGCGCCCATCGACTTTCCTATCCAGTTACGCTGCACGTCTTTTATCGACTCGTTCCAATCGACGGTCTCGAGGCCTTCGAGGAGACGTTCTGCGTAAGCGGTGATTCTCAACAGCCACTGTCTCATCGACTTACGTTCCACCGGGAAGCCGCCGCGCACCGAGAGGCCGTCCTGCACCTCATCGTTGGCGAGCACGGTGCCGAGTTCCGGGCACCAGTTCACCATAGTGTCGGCGAGGTATGCGAGACGGTAGTTCATCAGCGTCTCCTGCTGTTCCTTCTCGCTCATCGCGTTCCACTGCTCCGCGGTGAAAGACAACGGTTTAGTGCAAGCCGCATCGAGGCCTTCCGTGCCCTGTCTGCCGAAAGCCTCAACGAGTTCGGCAATCGGACGCGCTTGTTTCGCCTTGTTGCAGTAATATGAGTTGAAGAGCTGGATGAATGTCCACTGCGTCCATTTATAATAATGAGGGTCGCTGGTGCGCACCTCGCGGTTCCAGTCGTAGCAGAAGCCGATCTTGTCCATCTGTTCGCGGTAACGGTTGATGTTCTTCTCCGTCGTGACGGCAGGATGCGTGCCGGTTTGGATGGCGTACTGCTCCGCCGGGAGTCCGTATGCGTCGTAGCCCATCGGATGAAGCACGTTGAAGCCTTTCAGACGCTTGTAACGCGCGTAGATGTCCGACGCGATATAGCCGAGCGGATGCCCGACATGAAGACCCGCTCCCGACGGATACGGGAACATGTCAAGCACGTAAAACTTTGGTTTTGAGTGATCTATCTCAACTTGATACGTCTTGTTCTCACGCCAAAACTCCTGCCATTTCTTTTCAATTTCTTCAAAATTGTAATCCATCTTATGCTATTTCTTAATGAAACGTCTCACCGCTTCACTGTTTTGTTTTAAATAATTTAAATTCCGAATTGTAATAATTCGAGTTTTTCCACGTTTCAAAAAAACGCACAAAAGTACAACATTTTTCAATTGAACTGAACATTGTTTGCATAAAAATACTAATTTTGCGACTTTCAAAATAATATGAAAGCAAATTTTTATACACATAAGAAAAGATGGAAGATAGCATTGGCTGTCTTGGCGTTGATAATCGTTTGTGCTTCAATATATTACACAAATATTTTGGTAAAAAGGTTTGCGGCGCAGGAGACCAAGCAGATTGAGATGTGGGCGGAGGCGGTGCAGAGTCACGTGGAGCTGATGAAATATACGGAGACGTTTTTCGACGAGGTTAGCGACCAGGAGCAGAAACGCGTTGAGCTTCTTGCACTTGCGTACAAGAGTTTCCTTGAGGCGGGTCCTGACGAAAACACATCCATTTACCTTGAAATCATCAGGAGCAACATCAGTATTCCGGTCGTCATCGCCGACGACAACGGGAAGATACGCAACTCCATCAATCTCCCGGAGAAGTTCAGGGGCAAGAAATACTTCGACGACGAGATGGTCGCGGAGTTCAACGTCTATTCGCCTATAAAAATCGACCTTTACGGCAAGACGTCGTGGCTTTTCTACAACGAGTCGCTCATCTACACCGAGCTGAAAAGCGTCCTCGACGGGATGTTCCAGGTCTTCGTCGCCGATGTCACCGACAACGCCGTGGGCGCGCCGGTCATCATCGTTGACAGCGTTGACAACAAAGTCCTGGCTTACGGGAAACTCGACAGCGTGAAGATGCAGGACAAGGAATACGTCGCCAGACAGCTCGAAATAATGCAGGAAGACCATTTCCCCATCAAGGTGAACTACCTCGACGGAAACAAAGTTTACATTTACTACAGAGGTTCCGACCTCCTCCAGCAGATGCGTTATTTCCCTGTGATTCAGATACTTATCTTCGCTTTCTTCTTTGTGATAGCATATCTGCTCTTCAGTTACGCCCGGCGTTCGGAGCAGAATCAGGTGTGGGCTGGAATGGCGAAGGAGACGGCGCATCAGATCGGGACGCCGCTCAGCTCGCTCATGGGCTGGGTCGAGCTTCTGAAACTCGAAGAGAAACCGTTCATCGGGACGTCTGACATGGAAAGCGACATCGAGCGGCTGAAGACGATAACGGAACGTTTCTCCAAGATAGGTTCCATCCCGACCTTGGAGCCGAGCGACGTGGTCGATGTCACACGCAAGACCATGCGTTATCTGCAAAAACGGTTCTCATCGAAATTCGATTTCCAGATTCAACTCCCTGCACGCGAGATCGTCGTGCCTCTCAACGCCGCCCTGTTCGGATGGGTTTTAGAAAACCTCACGAAAAACGCCATCGACGCCATGACCGACCACGGCAGCCTCACCGTAGAGATGACCGAAGACGACAACAACATCTTCATCGATGTCACCGACACCGGAAAAGGAATGCCGCGCTCGATGTTCACGCAAGTCTTCAAGCCCGGTTACACATCCAAGAAACGAGGCTGGGGACTCGGACTCTCGCTCGCGAAACGTATCGTCGAAGACTATCACAAAGGAAAAATCTTCGTGAAAAACAGCACCATCGGCCAAGGCACGACGTTCAGAATCATATTGGAAAAGAATCTTTGATTTAAATACTCGAAATTCAATATTATTTCGTATTTTTGCGGCTTAAAACTTTTTTTTCAAAATGAAAATAAACGAAAAAATAAAAATCCGCAATGTGGCTGGCGAACAGATCGCCATGCTTCACGACAAAAATATGATGACACGAGTCGTGGCGTTCAACGAGACCGCTCTTTATTTGTGGAACTCATTGTTAAACAAAGACTTCACGATTGAAGATGCGGCAAATCTCCTCCTCGAAAAATATGATGTCGATGAGGCGACAGCAAAGAACGACGCCGCTGCTTGGGTAAAAAACCTTGAGAACAATGGCTTGCTCATCTAAAAACACTGTCAGATATTTCATCGGCGGCCACGTAATGGTAGTCAACGGCGGCAGCTCAGTGCAGTGCGTCCGCAACATTGCCGGCTTCGATATCTTTGAAATCGACAAAAACAGCACCGACCGGCACGACGACATCGAGCCTTGGATCGTCAATCTTGACGAGAGAATGCTTTCGTTGACACCGTTAAGAAAAGTGTATGAGATTGAATCAGACAGCATTACGAGCAGGTTCGGTTTCAAGGGTGACATTCCCGTCTTCGAAATGGAAAGCAATGAGAAAGGTGCCCGTTTCAGCATGGAATACCGCGACGGGCAGGTTTTCGGTTCTTCCCTCGATGACGTTGACGCGATGAGGTTTGCGTTGTGGTTCGCTTTCAACCTGTTCGGGTCGGAAGTCGGGGCGTACGGCGTCCACACCTCTTGTCTGGTATATGAAGGACAAGCCGTCATGTTCCTCGGCGAGTCGGGAACCGGAAAGAGTACGCATACGAGACTGTGGTACAGCAACTTCGAGGATGCGTCGCTTCTGAACGACGACAGCCCAATCGTCTCCACCGAAAGCGGAAGTCCTGTGGTTTTTGGCTCGCCGTGGAGCGGCAAGACACCGTGTTACAAAACGCAATCGTATCCGCTGAAGGCCGTGGTGCGCCTGGCGCAGGCACCGGAAAACAAGATGAGACGCCTCAACCCGCTTGAATCGATAACGGCACTGTTCCCGTCGTTCCCGCCGGCGTTCGCGAAAGTCGATGAGCTGAACGAGAAGATGCTCGACAGCGTGTCGGAGATCCTGATGCAGGTGCCGGTTTACAAACTCGACTGCCTGCCTGATGTGGAGGCCGCCGAGCTGTCGAGAAAAACAATCTTCGGGAAATGATAACGGTACCAAACGAAATCGTATTCGAGGAAGTGGAAGAATGCGTGGCACGAGGCGAAAGCATCACCATTCCGCTGCGCGGGACGAGCATGACCCCGACACTTGAAGACGGATGTCTCGTCACGCTTTCACCTGTCGGAAACACAAACGTCTTGAGCAGAAATGCGGTGCTGCTTTTCCGTTACAACGGCAAGCACATCCTGCACCGCTTCCATCACACCGAAGGCGAGGCCGTTGTGGCACGAGGCGACAACCTATATACTTTTGAAAGATTCAACAGAAAAGACATTGTTGCGGTTCTGTCTTCTTTCAAAAGGATAAACGGAACCGTAATGGATTGTGATTCATTCTGTTGGAGAATGACAACTTTATTCGTCCCGGCAGTAAGATTTAAAAAGTGGTTCATCAGAAAATTCAAGAAACATATATTAAGGACAGTTTAATTTTTCAGAAAAAAAATACAACATGAAATCATTACTTGGAATGTCATTTGCGGAGCTTCAGGAACTCGTGGCTCAACACAACCTGCCGAAATTCACAGCGAAACAACTCGTTGAATGGCTTTACCTAAAGCGGGTGAAAACTTTTGACGAGATGACGAATCTCTCAAAGGCTACGCGCCAGCTTTTATCTGAAAACTACACGACCGGCTACCGCGACTTCGTCACCGTCCAGGAATCGAGAGACGGCACGAAGAAATATCTTTTCCCGGCGGAGGACGGTTTCATCGAGGCGGCTTACATCCCAGAAAAGGAACGCGCCACATTGTGCGTGTCGTGCCAGGTCGGATGCAAGATGAACTGCCAGTTCTGCCAGACAGGGAAACAGGGATTCCAAGGGAATCTTTCAGCCGGCGACATCATAAACCAGATACTCAACCTCCCGGAGTTCGAGAAACTGTCGAACTTCGTCTTCATGGGCATGGGCGAGCCGATGGACAACTACGACAACATCATGCGGGTGCTTGACATCATGACATCGGAATGGGGTTTAGCGATGAGTCCGACGCGCATCACGGTCTCGACATCAGGTCTTATCCCGAACATGAAACGTTTCATGCAGGAGTCGAGATGCAACCTCGCAGTCAGTCTGCACAGCCCGTTCCACGACGAGCGCGCGAAGATTATGCCAATTGAGAACAAGTTCCCGATAAGCGAAGTGATACACGCAATACGGCAGCACGACTGGAGCGGTCAACGCCGCGTGTCGTTCGAATATATTGTGTTCAAAGGGTTTAACGACAGCCAGAGACACGTCAACGAACTCGCAAGGCAGCTCGGCCCGCTGCGCTGCCGCGTGAACCTGATAAGATTCCACGCCGTCCCCGGTGTCGCACTGCAAAGCCTGACGATGGACGACATGACACGTTTCCGCGACCGCCTCAACGACAAAGGCATCATCGCGACAATACGCGCCTCACGCGGACAAGACATCAACGCCGCATGCGGACTGCTCTCGACAGCGGCCAAAGAAGAAGAGTAATTCACAAAATATTGACATAGGATTACATTCTGATTCACTCGAATGCCTCTGTCAAAAAAAAATTTAAAATTCTGTTTCCATTTCAATTTTTTTTCTATCTTTGCGAATTGTTATTCAAACAGGACTTCAGAGGTTTTTAATAGCCACAAAAGGATGTTTTGAGTTTTTTGAATAAAGATTTTAATAATCAGGCTCAATAATATAATGTATTGGGTCACATACAGATACAAAATGAAAAAGATATTTTTTACGATTGCATTGACGATTATTCTCGGGTTCGGCGCATCGGCTCAGAGAGACGGATTTTTCAACGATTGGCAAGACTTTGACAACCTCCGTGACGGAGAAACGTTACCGGCTCTCCCTGGTTCACATGGCTTGACAGGCGACCAGAACGCACCGTTAGGCAGCGGAATTTTAATTCTCACAGCACTTGGCGCAGGATACGCCATCTCCAAAAAGAGAGATTAAGGGAAACATCAACGAAAAAACTTAAGAGGACGCAAGGCGCGGTGGATATATGTACACTGTGTTTTGCGTTCTTCAATTTTTATCTTTTACTTTCAACTTTTACTTGCTTATCAAATAAAATAGTCGTACTTTTGCAACGATTTATATATTATGCCTTCAAGGAAGATTCATAAAGTGCTTGTCGCCGCTCGAGGCGAGATTGCCGTTCGTGTAATAAGGACGCTTAAGAAATTGAGTATCAATTCTGTCGCAATATATGCCGACAACGATTCTGACGCCCTTTATTGCAGGATGGCCGATGAGGCGCGTCCGCTCGGCGGCGGGGCGATCCGCGACACATACCTTAATATCCAGAAAATAATCGACGCCGCACTCGACACCGGCGCCGACGCCATTCATCCCGGCTACGGGTTTTTGTCGGAAAGCCCGGAGCTTGCCGAGGCGTGTTCTGAAAACAACATCATCTTCATCGGCCCCGATGCCGACACCATGCGTCTCATGGGCAACAAGGTGGCGGCGCGCCAGTTCGCCATCGAACACGACATCCCCGTCACTTTCGGCATGACCGGAACCATCGACGAGATCGTCGGCAAAGCCGGAAGCCTCCCCTACCCCGTCCTCATCAAGGCGGCGGCGGGCGGCGGCGGAAAAGGGATGCACATAGTGAAAGACGCCGCCGCATTGAGACCAGCTCTCGAAACGGCTTCAAGACAAGCGTTGCAGTTCTTCGGAAACGGCGAAGTGTTTGTGGAACAATATGTTGAGAACCCGCGTCACATCGAAGTACAGGTTCTCGCCGACCATTTCGGAAACGTCGTTCACCTATTCGAACGCGAATGCTCGGTACAACGCCGTTACCAAAAGATAATAGAAGAGTCACCGTCGCCGACACTTACTCCGGAAAAACGCAAGGAGATATGCGACACCGCCGTAAGTCTTTGCAGACAAGTCGGTTACAAAAACGCTGGCACGGTGGAGTTCCTCGTTGACAAGGATTTGAACTTCTATTTCCTTGAGATGAACACCCGTATCCAGGTGGAGCATCCGGTCACGGAGCAGCGCACCGGCATCGACATCGTAGAGGAGCAAATCCGCATCGCACGCGGCAAGGAGATGGGCTGGACACAAGACGTCATCCAAGACAACGGTCACGCCATCGAATGCCGCGTATATGCCGAAGACCCTGAAAACAACTTCGCCCCGGCACCCGGCGAGGTGACACTATACCACGAACCGCAGATGCGCGGCTTGAGAATCGACAGCAGCATCGACAACGCCTGCACGATCTCCCCGAACTACGACCCGATGATTGCGAAAGTGATATGCTTCGGCAAACGACGCTCCGACGCAATGGAAATCATGCGCAAGGCATTACGCGAATATATCGTCCAGACAGAGAAAAACAACATTCCTTATCTGCAAAGTATCATTGAAAATCAAGACTTTATAGATAATAAAATTGATACTTCATATTGCGAGAAACATCAAGACGAACTCATAGAAACCATGCATCGCACACGCACGGACATCAAAAAAGAAGATGTCGCCGCAATGTTTCTGTTCTATGATTTCAACAAAAATTATTTGGAAAATGGAAATATCGACAACGTATGGAACGCCATCGGATACTGGCGTTTTCAGATGTCATTGAATGTGTTTGTCGAGAATGTGAAATGCAATGTCTCAATCAAGTCATTGACACACAAGGCGTTATATTGCACAATAAACGGAATTGAATATTCCGTCATGCTCACGCAGAATGACAGCGACATCCGCAAGGTGATAATCAACGGGCGCACGGAGGCGATTTTCGTCTCACAGACGCCGAGTCACGAGTTCTGCGTGCATTTCCGCGGGTTAGATTTCATCTGTCACCGCGGCGACCAGCTCAACGACATGCGCGAGTATTCGCAAGAGGAGTTCGGCGATGAAGACTTGAAGTATTTTGCGCCGATGCCTTGCAACATCGAGAAAATCTGCGTCAAGGAAGGCGACACGGTAAGACGCGGCGACGTGCTTTGCGTCACCGTGGCAATGAAGATGTTTTCCGACATCGTGGCGAAATGCGACGGCAAAGTGTTGAAAGTCAACGTGAAAGTTGGCGACAAAGTTGATAAAAAGAAAGTTTTAATAGAATTAAGTATATGAATTTCGGACTTAACGAAAAACAGATTGAGTTTCGTGCCAAGGTGCGCGAGTTTGCCGAGAGAGAGGTGAAACCGGTGGCGGCGTTCAACGACGAACACGAGAAGTTCGACGTGGAGCTGACGAAAAAGATGGGTGATGCCGGTCTTCTCGGCATCTGCGTCCCGAAGGAATACGGCGGACAGGAACTCGACACCTTATCTTATATAATAGCCGTTGAGGAACTCGCCCGCATCGACGGTTCGACGGCGGCCACCATCGCGGCTGACAACTCATTGGGCATCGGCCCGATAAAGGAATACGGCACAAAAGAACAGAAAGAGAAATATCTCCCGCGCCTGTGCAAGGATTGTCTCTGGGGTTTCGGCCTTACCGAAGAGACGGCGGGCTGCGACTCACGCGGGACGAAATCGACTGCGAAACTCGTTGACGGTCAGTGGGTTGTCAACGGCTCGAAGATTTTCATCACCAACAGTGCCACCCCGATGACACTCGGAAGCACCATTCAGGTCGTCAGCGGCGAGAGCGACGGCAAGCCGGAGTTCACCGCGTTTTTGATTGAGAACGACACTCCGGGCTTCACGCAACGCCCGATGGACCGCAAGATGATGTGGCGCGCCTCCAACACCGGCGAGCTGAAGTTCAACGACGTGCGTCTTTCAGACGAAAACGTCCTCGGAGAGCCGGGGCAGGGTTCGCATATCATGCTCGCGACGTTGGACGGCGGCCGTCTGTCAATCGGAGCGATGGGACTCGGCTGCGCCCAAGGCGCCTACGAGATGGCGTTGGATTATTCAAAGAAACGCGTGCAGTTCGGCAAGCCGATATGCAAGTTCCAGGCCGTCAGCTTCATGCTCGCCGAGATGGCAACGAAAATCGAGGCGGCACGCGAGCTTCTTTACAAGGCCTGCCGCATGAAAGACGCACATCTTCCTTTCGGGAAAGAAGCTGCGATGGCGAAACTCTACTGCTCGACGGTTGCGGCGGAGGTCTGCGACAAGGCCGTTCAGGTGATGGGCGGACACGGACTGCTGAAAGACTTCGACATGGAACGTTTCTACCGCGACCAACGCATCCTGCAAATCGGCGAAGGCACAAGCGAAATCCTGAAACTCGTAATATCAAGATATATAGGCTGTTAGAAAATTTAATTTATCAACATAAAAATATAGAAATATGGAAATCACAAAACTTGAACAGATGTTTGACGTGCTTAAGAGCCGTCCGAAAAAACGTTTAGTTGCTGCTTACGCAAACGATGAACACACAATCTGCGCTGTCAGCGATGCCATCGACCACGGTCTTATTGACGCCACATTGGTCGGCGACCGCGCCACCATCGAAGGTGTCTGCAAGGCGGAGAACATCGATGTCAACAAATTCAAGATCGTCCAGGAAACCGACGACGTGAAGGCGGCTGCGATGGCATGCGACATCATTAACCGCGGTGAAGGCGACATCCTCATGAAAGGCCTTCTCCCGACCGACAAGTACATGCGCGCCATCCTGAACAAAGAACGCGGACTCTGCCCTCCGAATGTGACACTCGCCCACATGGCGGTCATCGAGAACCCGAACTACCATAAGCTGCTGTTCGTCAGCGACGCGGCCATCATGCCGGCTCCTGACTTCAAGCAGAAACAGACCATCTTGAAAAACCTCCAGACGACAGCCAAGGCACTCGGCATCGCCTGCCCGAAGATTGCAGTCATCGCCGCCACGGAGCAGATGAGCTACGGGATGTCGGCATGCGTCGAGGCGGCTCTCCTCGCGAAGATGGCCGACCGCGGTCAGATCAAAGGCGCAATGGTTGACGGCCCTATCTCCTTGGACCTCGCCATCGACGCCGAAGCCGTGGCAATAAAAGGATTCAAGAGCCCGGTGGCCGGCGACGCCGACTGCCTCCTCTTCCCGAACATCGAGAGCGCAAACGTGTTCTACAAATGCTGCACCAAGTTCGACCACTCCGAGATGGGTTCATGCGTCATGGGCGCCAAGGTCCCTTGCGTCCTCTCATCACGCGGCGACACAGCCAAGACAAAACTCTATTCAATCGCCCTCGCAGCGATGTTAGCTAAATAATTATTAACCTCTAAAATAAAATTGAAATGTACAAATTATTGATTATCAATCCAGGTTCAACATCGACGAAGGTCGCTGTGTTCCACGACAAAGAACAGGTCTTCAAGAAAAACATCAAGCACTCAACGGAGGAAGTCTCGAAGTTTGAGAAAATCGCCGACCAGTTTGAGTTCCGTAAAGATGTGATTATGAGCGAGCTGAGGGCTGAAGGCATCGACCTCACAGGCCTCACCGCTGTCGTCGGCCGAGGCGGTCTCCTCCACCCGTTGACATCAGGTGTCTATGAGGTGAATGAAAAGATGATCCGTGACCTGAACGAAGCCGCTAACGGCGAGCACGCCTGCAACCTCGGCGGCCTCATCGCAAACAGCATCGCGAAGGAGTTCGGAGTGAAGGCCTACATCGCCGACCCTGTCGTCGTTGACGAGATGGACGACGTGGCGCGTTATTCAGGACATCCGCTGTTCCCGCGCAAGTCGATATTCCACGCATTGAACCAGAAGATCATCGCCCGCACACACGCCAAGGCGGTGAACAAGAAATACGAAGACCTCAACCTCATCGGCATCCACCTCGGCGGCGGCATCTCCGTGGCGGCTCACAAGAAAGGCCGTGTCGTTGACGTCAACAACGCACTGAACGGCGACGGCCCGTTCACACCGGAACGCTCAGGCGTCCTTCCGTCAGGTCCGTTGATGAACGCCTGCTTCAGCGGCAAATACACCAAGAAAGACATCGACCTGATGCTCAAGGGACAAGGCGGCTTCGTCGCCTACCTCGGCACCAACGACGCCCTCACAGTGGAGAAAGAAGTCCGCGCCGGCAACAAGGAATGGGAAAATGTCTATCGCGCAATGGCTTACCAGATAGCCAAGGAAGTCGGCGGCCTCGCAGCATCAGCGTTCTCAATGGACGTTGACGGCATTTTCGTCACAGGCGGCATGGCCTACGACAAGCTCTTCTGCTCAATCCTCAACGACCACCTGCACAAGATCGCCCCGGTCTATGTCTATCCTGGCGAAGACGAGATGGCGGCACTCGCGATGAACGGCGTGATGGTCCTCGATGGCGAAGTCGAAGCGAAGGTTTACGAATAAAAACGCAGTGATTTCAGATTAGGCAAGTAGGAGTTTTAGGTGATTAGGTGTTTGAGTTCCTAATTACCTAAAGCTCCTAAATCGTCTCCTAAACCACAATTTGAAAACCGGATCGTTGAAAGTGACTTTATTTTCTTCAATATCAATCAGTTCCTTGTTTTCCAACGAATCCTTGAGGCGTTTTATGTTTGCCGCCGTGCCAAGGTTGTATTTTGACAGGGTTTCTGTCTTGCTGAACTCCGACTCAACTCCGTCGGCTATTGCATTCAGAAAATTAATCTGAAACTGTGTCAGTGAATCCAAATATCTGAAAAACAGCACTAAATTTTGCTGTATCAAATCATTCACAGCCTCCTCAAAAACTGCTTCGTCAACGACCGTATCGGTGTTAAGCCACACAAGCCACGAGAGTTGCTGCACGTATGAAGAGTGACATTCAACTTTTTCGCAGATCCTTGCCGCGAAATCTTCCGAAATCTCCTTTCCCGAGAGCTCAAATTGCCTGACAATATATTCAACCTGTTGGATGAATTAAATTGTTAATAATTTTCTTTTATGCGAAGTACGTAAAAATTCTTAAAATATGCAAGCATTTCTCAAAAAATCCCGTCAACGAACATGGAAATGTTCCCAGAAGAGGTGTCGTTCCTAAGTTTTCCGACCTCGAAGTGATTGCGCTGTCGCTAACTGCTGAATCTTTGAGCATAGACAGCGGGGTCATCCACTCTTTCGACATCACCAAGGCAAACGTACACGATATCAATTATTTGAAGGATGTCAAATATGAATATCACGACTGCAGCATCTTCGGAGACCGAGGCTATATCAGCGCATCCATGCAGCTGGATCTTTTCGAATCGGCCAACATCCGCTTGGAAGTCCCCTACAGGCTGAACCAGAAAGACTGGAAGCCCACCTTCATTCCCTTTGCAAAGGCCAGAAAGCGTATCGAGACAGATTCCTCCCAGTTTGCGGGTCAGTTCATGCTTGACAGGAACTTTGCCAAGCAACCGACAGGCCTGTTTGCTAAAATCATCAGCAAGATTGCGTCCTTCACTACGTTACAATGTGTCAATTACCTGTCGGGAAGACCCATTGGACATGTCAAATATGCTTTAGATTAATTCCGCCAACAGGTTGTAAACTATTTTGAACAATTACTTATTATTCCCCAAAAATCATTCCCCATATTTTCCTCATTGTTTACTATACTTCACCTTAACAGGTTTAGCGGGTTTAACAAGTTTAACAGGTGATTTATAAATCTTGTTTGAGATCTATAGAATAGACTTTTGACAAATCGTCACGCATATTAAAGATTACGGTTTTCTGCTTTGCATTATACACGCAAGACCAAGCAGTAGGAGTACCGGGAACTTCTATTTCGAAATTACCATATTGCAAGCAGCGTAATGCATTCTCTTCTGTCATCACAAGGGAATAATGCTCCATCATCGTTGTTACACGCACTTTGGGGGAATAGAAATTCTGCCAAGCATCATCGGTATAAGTCAATGCTGCGTTTATGTTGGTGTAATAATTTTCGATAGAGCGATAAGCATAGGGTATAATCTCGTGGGAAACAAAAGAAGAATTTAGTCGTTCGCTATCCTCTATCACACGGAGAACATCTTTTCCTTCCTCGTCTCTCCAATATTCTAAAGTAACATATTTGCCGTTGGCATCCGCTACGAACCAGTGAAAATTAAATGGAATATGAATAGAAACATAATCGTAAGATTGCAGGAAAGAAACGACCTCATCAACCGTAGCACATTGAGTTAAAATAAGGCAAAGCAGACCGTAGTAATGAATTTGTTCCTTTCCTGTATTCTGTTTGATTGGGCAAGGACGTTCCGTCTTATTTTCGCCAACCTCGGGTTGAGGGTTCTTTTCATCTTTAAAAGTCGGCAATTGATAGGTAGCGATGCATAAACCAGCATCGTTCATGCCATCTATTCCGAAAGTGGGAAGACGGAGTGCCGCATTTAGATTGACACCCTCTTGCAAGAAGCAATTGTCTTTTGTAAATTGTTCCTCCGAATAGTCGAACGATTGCGACAAAGCGATATCTGTCATTATCACGCTTTTATGCTCTCCGGCGTTGACGTTTTTGTTAAAGACCACAGCGAGAGGATCTAAGTGATTGTCGTAGTTACGGCAGAACAGTAAGTCTCCGGAAGGATTGAACGTGATAAAACCGGAGCACGCACCACTTTCCCTATTATCGGACATTTTATTAGGAGTAGGATTGATATAAAGCAGTTCATCTCGCTTATCGCAAACTTTAGCAATACCATAAGCATCTAAATCAGAACCGGCAGGGAAAAGAAGTCCTTTCCAATCCACTTTAGCCGTATAATCCAGATAGTAGAATGGTACTACGCCCTCCACATAACGAAGTGACTCCAATGTTTCTTGAACACCTTCGATGGGTTTACATTGATCTACATTGTAATTCGGATTAGGAATTGGTTTTCCCGCAGGGCGCAAAGGAGTAATGACTAATTGATTCGCATCCGGCAATTCAATTTCTGTTTTTTTGCAACCCATCATTGCGATGGTTGCGATGGCCATGATGGCGAAGATTGATTTTTTCATTTTATTTAGTGGGTTTTAATGGGGACTTCTATTTTTACCTATTTCACGCCGCCCCCTCTGAATTTTGCGAAGTCCGTTAAACAAATTTCCAAAAGGAAACGACGCTGCAAAGTTACATATTATTTTCTCATTTTTAACAGTTCAGCGATATTTTTTATGAATTTATTGGGGGGGTAATTTATTGATAATCAGTAATTTATATAATCAATTCGTCCAACTCTCCGAATTTGCCCATAGCGCATCATGTTGCAGACCAGGCTTGTCAGGATGTTTCTGGCGGCATTTCGCGCAAGGCCGACCGCGCGGCTGAACAATCACTTTCGACAATTTATCCAAAGGATTGCCGAACGAGTCCAATTTTGCGGTGTTTTCTTCCAAATCAAATAATCCGCAGTTCCCGGTCTGTTTGTAGGTTTGCTTTTTCATTTTGACGCCTTTCAAATTTTCCGCAGAGATACAAATAATTATTTGATTATCAAAGATTTACATTAAAAACATTTTTAACATTAAGCATCGGGATTGAGTAATCTTATGGCGGCGAAAATGCCCTCGGAATTACGTACTCCACCAAATTGAATTTTTCTTAACAAAACTGGCGATAAAATGACTAAAATTGCGCATTTTAACGTTTTATATTACTGTTAATCAATTGGTCTTAATTAGGAGTCCCCTAAATCACCACGCCAACGGAACACACACTGCTACGCTCACAGTTGGCTGTTTCAAAATCTATAGCGGCAAAGTCTTTCATTTTTTATCACTATATTTGTTCCACATTCTTTTAATCTTACCTACAATCTCTTTGCGAAGCCATTCTGGTTTGAGCATTTACACGTCCATTCCAAAGTATTTCCTGCTGGAAATCGAAGGTAGGACGGATGTTCTGCACTGACCTTCCATTTGCTGGCAAGTTCCTCAAAGGTTATTCTTTTCGCCTTGTAGATGGCATTCACTATCCATGCAAGACGGTTCGTCTTATTCATTGCCATATTATTTTATCTCCAAGTATAAATACTTTAAACAACATTTCAACTACCTGATTGGCACAACGTAATACCTTCGCAGGTCTTAAATTAGATTTAGGGTGCAAAGATACAACTTTTCCACGAAACATCTGTGTGCTACAATTCGATTTTGAAGGATGCTACTATTGGGAATTAGACAGTTGGTTACTTCCGTACTCTAAAAATAGTTATTGCTGTCCGATGAAAGTTTTTTGAAGGCAAAAAAAAGAAAGGCTGATTTCTATTTGGGAAGTCAGCGTTACACAAAACGCTTCGATATATGGGTTCATTTTGCGGTGATGCTGTATGCCGTAGTCATGAGGTTCGGCTCGTTGAGCTGGCTTGTTTTTGTACCGGCGCACATGACTTTGCTGAAAATCAATGGGTTATATTTTTTACACGTTTTCAGTGTTTATCGGACAGCATAATTTAAAAATCAAAAACAAATATCATTCATGTTAAACTAAAATCCGTATTTTTGCAGAATGAAAAATTTCAGAATAATAATCAGCACTGTCATCTGCCTTTTCTGCCTGAATGTCAACGCGCAGCAGAAAAGCAAGGCGCGCATACACATAATTCACGCCGACCGTAGCGAATACGACACCAATATCAACAGCGACGCCGACAGGCTCATCGGCAACGTGGTGATGCGCCACGACTCCACCTATTTCTACAGCGACAGCGCGTATTTCAACGACAAGTCACAGCTTTTCAACGGATACAGCCACGTCCACATCAAGGTGAACGACAGCACCGACATCTTCTGCGACAGCTGCAAATATCTCGGCGAGACGAAATTGGCCGAACTTTTCAGGAACGTCATCCTGAAAGACGACTCCACCGTCTTGAAAACCAATTACATGACATACGACCGCGAAAAGCATCTCGCCACATACCCGCATCACGGCACAATCGACCGCAACGACAAGCACCTTGTCAGCGAGAAAGGCTATTACCATGATGACACGGAAATGGCTTTCTTCCGAAACGACGTCATCGTCACCACACCTAAATACCAGATGTTCACCGACTCCTTGGTTTACGAAATCCAGAAGGAGAAGATGACGTTCTTCGGCCCGACGAAAATCATCAGCGACGACTACGTCCTCGACGGGAACCACGGCTGGTACGACGGCATCAACGATGTGGTGTATCTCGACAGAAACGCAAAAATAACAAGCAAGGAGCATTCAATCACTTCGACGTCAATGTTTTACGATAAGGCAAAAGACCATGCCAAGGCGATTGACAACGTTGTGATGACCGACACCGTCAACAAAGCCACGGTTTTCGGCGACTATGCGGAGATGTGGAAAAAGCTCGGCAAGGGATTCGTCACCGACAGCGTCCGCGCCATGTACTACGGCGAAGACGACACGCTCTTCCTGCATTCCGACACGCTTTACGTCTATATGGACACCGTCACCGAGAAACTGACACACGCCCTGGCGTATTACAACGTGCGTTTCTTCCGCAACGACTTGCAAGGCAAATGCGACTCGCTATGCTTCACCGTCAACGACTCGACAGCGAGGATGCGCGGAACACCGGTCATCTGGGCCGAAAAAAGCCAGCTTCAAGGCGACTCCATCAATATCGTCGTGGCCAACGAGACCATCGACAGCGTGCTTCTCTATCCGAATGGCTTTATTATTCAACAAGATACCATCGAAGGCTACAACCAAATCAAAGGGAAAGTGATAACGGCTTACTTCAAGGACGATGACATCGACCACGTATATAACGAAGGCAACGCCGAGACAGCCTACTGGATCCGCGAGGAAGACGGCACGCTCGTCGGAATCAACTTCTCACAAAGTTCATCGATGGACATCAAGATCGAAGACCGCAAGATTTCAAGAATTAAATATTTCAAGAAGACAACGGAGACGCTTTATCCGAAAGAGAAGATGACTCCGGGCAAGGAACTGCTTAAAGGCTTCGACTGGCAGGAGGAAATCAGGCCGAAAGACCGGTTCGACATCTTCCGCAAACCATTGAAAAACACGGAGGAAACAACCGAGACACCTAACCGCAGGAAGAAAAGATAAGAGAGGAGAAACAGAAGAAGGAAGAATGATTGAAAAAATTTTTATTCCACACGGAAAAAAATGTTGCGCATATTGAAATAATGTGTATTTTTGCAGCGAATTTCAAACGGGGTATTAGCTCAGTTGGTAGAGCGTTTGAATGGCATTCAAAAGGTCAGGAGTTCGATTCTCCTATGCTCCACGGATGAAGACGCTATCACTTGATAATTAAGGTGATAGCGTTTTTTATTTTGTTTTTGTCAGCTTCTCTTTCTGTTTTCGAGCGTAACTTTCATCATATTAGAGATTAAATTCGTGTAATTCGTTAGATTTGTGTAATTTGCGGTGAAAGTTCATAAAGTAGAAAGTGACTGGCGCACAAGGGTTTTCTTCCTCGTGCGCCAGCCACTTTGAACTTTAAAAACTTTATAAACTTTAGACTTTAAAGGTTAGCCTTGAAATATTCAGTGATCTTCGTGATGAGATGCGCTCTGTCCATGCCATAGACGTTGTGGTCGTGGCCAGGATACACGAAATAGTCGAGCTGCTTGCCGTTGTGGATGCAGTTTTCGACGAAACTGAGGCTGTGCTGCCACACCACTGTTGGGTCTGTGGTGCAATGGATGATGAGGAGCTTGCCCTGGAGCTTGTCGGTCTTGTTTTCGAGACAAGTCAGTTCATAGCCTTCAGGATTTTCCTCCGGCGTGTCCATGTAACGTTCGCCGTACATGATTTCATAATATTTCCAGTCGATGACCGGGCCGCCAGCCACACTGACCTTTATTGATTCAGGATAATTGATTTTCAATGATGTTGACATGAAACCGCCGTAGCTCCAACCGTCTGTCCCTATACGTTCCGCATCGACGAAAGGAAGCGACTTGAGATATTTCACGCCGACCATCTGGTCGCGCATCTCGCACTGTCCGCATTGACGATGGATGACTTGCTCGAAGGCCTCGCCGCGGTCGGCCGAACCTCTGTTATCCAAGGTGAAGACGATGAAGCCCTCCTGCGAGAGGTAATGCAGGTAGATGCCCGCTCCGGCAGTCCACTCGTCGGTGATCATCTGTGCGTGAGGGCCGCCATAGACGTAGATGATGACGGGGTATTTCTTGTTAGGATCGAAGTTGTAAGGCTTGATGAGACGTGTGTAAAGCGTCTGTCCGTCTTCGGCTTTCAGCTCGCCGAGTTCAACAGTCCCGATGTTGCATTCCTTGAGCGGGTCGGCGGCGGTGTAGAGGTTTTCGGTGAAATCGCCTTTGACATAATGAAGGTCAACGGCTCTCGCCACGTCGGTGCTTGAATAGAAATCGAGATAGAAGTTGCCGCTCTTGCTCGGGAGAACCGAGTGCGTCCCGTGAACCTTCGTGATTTGTGTCTTCTTTCCGTTCTTCAGGTTCACCTTGTAGAAATGACGCTGCAACGGGCTGACTTCCGTCGATGTGTAATAAGCGTTGCCGTTGCCGTCGAAGCCGTCGAATGAAGTGACGACGTAATCGCCTTTTTCAATTTGTTTCGCATTGAGTGTCTTTGTGTTATGAAGCCAGATGTGATAATATCCGTCGCGTTGTGCGAGCCACACGAACTCGGTTGTGCTTCCCGGAAGGAAATGCGCCGGGCCGACCGGCTCGACGTATTGTTCGTCTTCATCGTGGAAAATCGTCTTGGTGAACTTGCCCGTCAAGGCATCGTACTCGTTGAAATCCAAGGAGTTCTGTCCGCGGTTCAGTTCACCGATATATACATGCTGGTTGTCGTTGTTCCAGGTGATCGCGGTGAGATAATGGTCTTCCGGCTCGCCTGTCTTCATCACGATGTCCTTGCCTGTGTTGAAGTCATAGACATGGAGTTTCACGATGTGCGAAGTCATTCCGGCCATAGGATATTTAATAGGTGTGGCTGTCGCGACGCGTGCCGTGATGTCAACGAGCGGATAGTCTGTCACCATGCTTTCGTCCATCAGGTAATATGCGATCTTGCTGCCGTCGGGCGACCAGAAGATTCCGCCGTCGATGGCGAACTCGTTGCGGTGCACCGACTGTCCGGCGATGACGTGTTCGGGGTTGTTGGTGAGACGGAGCTGCTTCGTGCCGTCGGCGACGTAGAGGTCGTTGCCGATGGTATAGGCGACGCGCATCGTGGCCTCGGTGATGGTGTGGTTCTCTGCATCCGCCGGGACCGTGGTGATCTTCTTCATCGACTTCGCGCTGAGACTCAACGAATTGAGGCTGACGCTTCCGTCTTCTTCAGATTTGTAGAAATAACCGACGTTCTCGTTGGTCCAGGTGATGTTAGGCACGCGCTTGAACTCCACGTATCCGCTGTTTTTCGCCATGATGTTGACCTGGTCGAGGTTGAGCAACGTGTTCGCCGACTTCGCCCCCGGCGACTGCACCATGAGGACGCCGTCTTCCGTGAAGACGAATTTGTCGGTGCCGGCCATCCATTTGTAGCTCTTGCTCTTCGGGTAAAGGCTGCGGTTGTTGTAAGATGCGTTTTCCGGAGTGAGCATCTTCTTCTCCTGTGCGAATGATGTGAAAACGAACATCATCGCGAATGCTGTCAAAATGAGTTTTTTCATTGTATGGAATTTTTAGTTATTCAGGTGATTAGGTGTTTGAGGTTGTTAGGTGATTAATCATTGTTTAACAGAATGGATCATGTCGGCGAAACGCTGGAGCATTTCCGGGTTCTGTTCGAATTTCGTTCCTATGCAGATGATGTCGGCGCCGGCCTTTGCTTTTTCCGCCGCCATCTCCGGGGTGCTGATGCCGCCGCCCACGATGAGCGGAACGTTAATCATCTGTTTCACTTTGGAAATCATGGAGTTGGAGACCGGGTTTGTCGCACCGGAGCCGCCCTCGAGGTAGATGAGTTTCAGTCCGAGCATCTCGCCCGCCATTGCCGTGCACATCGCGATGTCATCTTTGTCGTGCGGTATCGGCGTGGTGTCACTCATATAAGAGACTGATGTCATGCGGCCGCTGTCGATGAGCATGTATCCTGTCGGAATGATTTCATTGCCAAACAGTTTGAGATAAGGAGCCGCCACGACATGACGCCCGATGAGCATCTCCGCATTTCTTCCAGAGATAAGCGAAAGAAGCAGGAATCCGTCGCAATACTTACTGATTTGCAATGAGTTGCCTGGGAAAATAAGCACCGGGATGTCGGAGTTCGCCTTTATCAGCTTGATGCAGTGTTCAAGACTGTCGGTGGTGAGCAGGCTGCCCCCGACGAAAAAGAAATCCACGTCGGCGGCGTTGGCCTTCGCCACAATCGACAGGACCTGTGCGTCAGTCGGCTTGTCGGGGTCAATCAGAACCGCCAACTTCTTCCGTGTCTTATCTTGAAATCTCTCGTAAATAGCCATTTTTCAAAAATGATTTTAAGATGGCAAAAATACGAATTATTTCAAAAAGGGAAACAAGAACTTCAAAAATATTACACGTCTGTCTCTTTTGGCAATTTTGTTCAGCGAAAACGCATTTATATCGGGACTTTTTTCAACATTCCACGTTTTTTTTACGCTGAACTTTTCAGAAAATCACGTCGATTTGGCATAATTTTGGCGTGGAATTGGAATGCAATTTTGAAAAATTTTTTAGTTTTGAGAAGAAATTTGTGTGAAAATCTTTTGCCAACAATTTGCTATTTGTATAAAAGAAAAAAGTTAAGCGATTAAAACACAATCACTTAACTTTTTTATCGTACCCAGGGCCGAACTTAAACCTATTAGACCTATTGCTTTTAATTGCAGGGTATTGCATTGTTTTTAAATTAGTTAAGTGTGTTTTTCATTTTAATACTATGCAAAGTAATGCAAAATAATGAAATAAAATACATACTTTTTGCACGTAATATGCACGTAGTTTTGAAATATTTTGTATCTTTGCAACGTGCTGATGAGAGATATATCAGCGGTTTTTAGTTTTTAATTTTTTAGCACTATGGAAGCACATTCATTCAGACTCGAACTGAACACAAAGCCGACAAGAAACAAAAAGTGGACTATTTTTATTTGCATCACTGTGGCTGGCGTAAGGAAGAAATTCAAGACTCCTTACGAAGTGGAAAAACGAACCGATTTCAATTCAAAATGTATTGGCAACAACTGGATTAGGAAAAGTCTGCCTTACGCGAAAAAATGGAACGACGAACTCGCAAGAATGATTGAAGAAACTCGAAACAAGTATCTTGAACTTGACAAAGAGACAACCGTTTCATCGGGAAAGGTCGCGGACGCTATCAAGGCAAAGAACGTGTCGGAGTCGTTCATCGAGTTTGCGGCGGCGAAGATTCAAAGCATACTCGACAGCGGCGGCATAAGAAACTGGAAAAAACACAGCAATTTCCTTAACAAACTCAAAAAATACCAGAAAGGCAAAGACCTGCTCTTCTCGGAAATCGACTACGAATATATCACCAACTTCAAGGCTTATCTCGATAAGCTGCCGAATGAACGCCACCCAGAAAAACGAATCCACCCTAATACCGTGCAGGAGGTGCTTAACGAGTTCCGCTCAAACATCAACAAAGCCATCAAGGAAGGAAAGATGGCTCCGGAAAAGAACCCTTTCATGGTATTCCAAATCAAAGGCGTGAAGACCGTGAAAGACAAACTGACAGCTGACGAGATTGAAAGCATCAAGGCTCTCGAACTCAAAGAGGGTTCGCTGCTCTGGCACTGCCGAAACTACTTCCTGTTCAGCTTTTACTGCGCCGGAATTAGAGCAGGTGACCTGATTCAGATGCGGTGGCGCAACATCGTGGGGGAACGCCTCAACTATCAGATGGGAAAGAACCACAAGGTGAGGGATTTGGTGCTCGTTGAACCTGCATTGAAAATCCTCGACTATTACAGGCCGGAGAAATTCAAAGGCTCAGATTACATCTTCCCTCTGCTCGACCCATCAAAACCTTACGCAAAATGTGTGACCGAAATGGACTACGATTCAATGAATGTGGCAACCAAACAAGAGCTTTTCAAAGACATTTCAGCGAAAAACGCGCTCATCAACAAGGAACTGAACAAAATTGCGGAACTCGCCGGAATAGACAAAAGGGTCTCAATGCACATCAGCCGACACTCTTTCGCCAAGATAGCCAAAGACGAAGGCACTGACAACAGCGCAATACAGAAAATGCTCGCCCACTCCTCCCTGAAAATAACCGAAGGCTATATGGGCAACTTCGACACCAACGCAACAGACGAGGCTCTGAAAAACGTTTTCAAGAAGAAAGTCGGCGGCATCGAACTCTGGATTAACAAGATCAGCGACCTTATCCGCGACACAAACAACGAAGAGTTTGCAAAAACCATGTTCAAGGAAATCAGACTCAGAATCGCAAGCGAGAACATTGACGGCATCTAATGCCGCCGATGTTCTATTGTTTGAAACAAAATATTAACCTAAAATTTGACACCATGATACTACTCGCCTACACAAAAATCAGCGAGCCGGAAACGATACACTTCAACAACGTGACGCGGACGGCATTCGACAGGATGGTCGTGAAGACACGCTTCGAGGATTATTCGGAATACCTCTGGACCGCGCTCAACCTGCTGAGACGGACTTCCGTCCACGACATTAAGACTGACTTGTCATTCGTGACGAGATACAGGATTTTCCAGAAAAGACAGATCGCCGAATCGCTGCTTGTCAGTATTGAATCAGCGATTAAACTCTCACAGGAAATCGACATCGTGAACAAAAAAGCCAGCTACAGTGAAAAAAGAAAACTGACTCTGACAAGCGAAGATTTGCTTTCGGGCGTGTTCAACTTCCTGAAGCACAAGTACGCCACTGAAGTTGACCCAAGTTTTGACATCAGATTCAACCCTGTGAACTACGATTTGGCGTATCTGAAATACCCGAACCATGATGAGAAAAAAGCATCGCAGGAAAAGACCATCGAAAGCGTCAGATCAACTATCGAGAGACTTGAAACGGAATACAACGAAACCGCCACGAAGGGCGCACCGCCAAAGAACATCTGGCTTCACGCAGCCATCATCATTATGCTCTCGGTGTGTGAACCCCGGTATGACAGCAAGAAGATTTTGGACGCCATCGAGACGGTGACTTCACATTGCGAGGTCACGCCTGACATGTACAGGTTCTTCCTGATGGACGGTGTTGTCTTCCCCAATGACGTTGAACTATCAAACCAGGATAAGAGGGATGCTTACGACATCTTGCGGCTGTTCGGATTCATCGACAAGGATGAGGAATGCGCCACGAGAGACAATGCGAGGTTTATGAAGTCGGCTTTGACGGAAGCCAAAAAGATTGGCGCACTGTGTTTCTTAGGCGTGAGACAGCCCGACGACACATCGGACATCGTGCAGGAGATGGTGGAACTTGCGGAGCCGTACATCGGGAATGAGGTCACTTTGCAGTCGTCGAAAAGAAACAGCGTCACCAACAAACATCATTGAAACAAGGCGGAACAAAAATGTTTCAAAAACAGAGGCGTTTCTGTTCCGATTTGGGAACACAAACACCTTGTAAAATAGTGCATTAATGTTCCGATTGGGCTTGTTTTTGTGGCGGAAAATCTATATACTTTTGCTGCCTGAACAGACGTGAGCCGCAATGTCGCGGTTCATTTTCACTGTTCGATTACAATTATGGAAGATTGCAAAAGACAGCGACAGGCAGTGGTACAGGGCGCAATGACCGTGCTCATGATTCCGGAACAGGAATGGGACAGCCTCAAAAAACAGATTGACGACATCAGGGATTTCGTCACAAGGAAAGAGAAGAAGGAAGAAAAGAAGCCCGGCAATGAATGGATTGACTCTGGAGAGGTGATGAAGACTCTCCACATCAGTTCAAGGACCTGGTCGTCGTGGCGGAAGGCCGGCTACATTCCTTTCTCTCAGTTCGGAAACAAGATTTATGTCCTGAAGAAAGACCTCCAGACATTCATGGAATCGAACCACATCAAGGCTAAAATCGGCTACATAGACTATGGCGGCGGGGAGGACAGTGAGTGATGGAAGACATAGTAAGATTTGAACCATCGGATGACAACGGCAAGATGGTTGAATGCCCATGCCCTTTCGTCGCCGAGCTGATGAAGAAATTGACGGTGCTTGACGACATGGCGAAGAAGCCGAAAGACAAGTTCAGCGACATCGGCGGCTGGGTTGACAACCAGGACGTGATGCTGTCGTTCAACATCAGCAGGAACGCCTTGCAGAACATGCGTTCCAACCACAAAATCCCTTACACCAAGTTCGGGTCGAAAATAGTTTACAGCACAGAGGACATCGCCAAGATGCTGAAACGCAACTACAAGGAGGGAAAGAAATGAATAACGCCACAGTACCCTCAAAAAGCCAGATTCTCGCGAAGACGAACTATGGCATAAACATCTACGCCTACATCCTCCACAAGTGTTTCCCGAATGACAATGTTGTCTTCAGCCTTTCGGGGCGTGACTGCGGCACCTGCCGGAACCCCTTCAACGGCGGAAGGAAAACCCTGAAGATATGGATCGAGAAGAGCGCGATGCCGGAAGCCATCTATGACGAGTATGCAGTCCATGAGGATTCGAGCGGAACGATACCGCACGGCGACGTGTTCGTGTTCGCAAAACTATACTACGGTCTGGACGGCGACGAGCTGATGTTTGCCATCGACAGGGATTTGAACCTTAACATCTCTGATTCAAAGGGGTTCTACAGCAAAATGGATTCTGATGGCCGTGAGATTGTACCGGCTGTGAAACCAATTCCGATGTTCTCTTTCTACCGTGCGCCGATAAGCAACATAACACCTTACAGGTCAGTGACTTTGCTTGATATTTACACTTACATAAAAGGTCATTACGCCAAGGAAAGGACGTGGAAGCTGAGAAGTATAGCCGATGCGAAGCAGCGGCGGCTTTACAAGGCTGCCAACTTCGACTACTGCACGTTTTCGGGCGTGTTCGTGTCGCGGAGCGACAGGAACATCATCAGGCATTCGGGGCTGATGTGCCTTGACTTCGACCATATCGCGAACCTTGAAGACGTGTTCAACTCGCTGCTCGCTGACGAATACTTCGAGACGCAGATGCTTTTCAGAAGTCCGTCGGGCGACGGCTTGAAATGGGTGGTGGCAATTGATGACATCGGCCAGACTCCACACGGAGAGTATTTCAACGCCATTTCATGCTACATCAGGAAGACTTACGGCATCGGGATTGATTCGTCTGGCAAGGATGTGTCGAGGGCCTGCTTCCTGCCATACGACCCCGACGCGTTCATCAACCCGAAATATCTGTGATTATGGCAAAGAAAAAATTCAACCCCGATGAATGGAAATCGGAGGTTTCAGAGGTTTCAAGGGTTGACGGCGTTGAGAAAGACATTGAGGATGTGACCAAACGCATTGAGGCGGCTTCGGTGGATATTACCGGCGGTTACGCCGAATGGCGTGACCTCGGCTTCGCCCTGACTGACGCGCTCGGCGAAGCCGGGCGGCAATACTACCACAGAATCAGCAGGTTCTATCGGGAATATTCGTTCAACGAAACAGAGGTTCAATATAACAGATGTCTCAAAGCAAAAGGTCATGGGGTGACGATAGCGACGTTCTTTCACAGGGCAAAGGAAGCAGGAGTTGAGGTGGGTAGGAAATTAGGAGTTTTAGGTGATTTAGGAGCTGAAGGAGTTTCAAAGGTCTCAGAGGGTGATGGCGAGATTGGGGATTTCGACAACTCTGACATTTCATCGAAAGAGGAATTTGCCGAGCTGACGCCGACGTTCTCGCAGGACGTTGAGGGGTTGCTGCCGCAGATGCTGCGGAACGTGATGGCAGTGGCGACATCAGCTGAAGATGCAGACATGTTAGTCATCGGGGCGATAACGGCTCTGTCGGCGTGTCTGCCGAATGTGTATGGCAACTATGCCCGGCGCGAGGTGTTCCCGAACCTGTTTCTTTTCATCACGGCACAGGCTTCGTCGGGGAAAGGCAGGCTGACGCTCTGCCGACATCTGGTGATGCCAGTGCATAACTATCTGAAAAAGCAGTACCACAGCTCAATGGAGGAATACAAAAACCTTTTGAATGAATATGTGCTTGACAGGAAAAACAACCAGCAGCCGACGGAGCCGCCATTGAAAACCCTGCTTATTCCGGCTAACAGCAGCGCGACATCTGTCTATCAAGTATTGAACGACAACGGCGGCGTTGGGCTGATGTTTGAGACGGAAGGCGACACGTTGGCCAACACTTTCAAGTCGGACTACGGCAACTTCTCTGACGGTTTCCGGAAAGCGTTTCACCATGAAATGATTTCCTACACCAGGCGCAAGGACAGGGAGTTTGTGGAACTGTCGAAACCTAAACTTTCCGCCTTGCTGTCGGGGACTCCGAAACAGGTTCTCGCCTTGATTCCAGACGCCGAGAACGGACTCTTCAGCAGATTCATATTCTACTGGATGAACACCCGGCTTGAATGGAATGACGTTTTCGCCGAATCGGACAAGCCTTTGGACGGCTATTTCCAGCAACTCGGATACGACTTCTATGAGCTTTACAAGATTCTTGAAAAATCGAACCCCAAAAGATTCACCTACACGGAGTTGCAGCAAAAACAGTTCAACGATTTCTTCGAGGTGGTGCAGGTGGAATATTCAAAGCTGTTCGGGCTTGACATTGTGGCGTCGGTGCGTCGGCTCGGTCTGATAACGTTTCGGATCGGGATGATACTGTCGTCGTTGAGGATGGTTGACAACGGCTGTTTCCCTGACATTATCGAGTGCGACGACGATGATTTCAAGGCTTCAATAATCATGGCCAGGGTGCTTCTCGAACATACCGCAAAGGTGTTCGGCTCGCTGCCATTGACTGACTGTGAGGCGTTGTCCAACGGACTGACGAACATCAAGCAGACATTCTTGGACAACCTGCCGCAGAGTTTTTCGAGGAGGGATTACTTGGCGGTGGCGGAGAGGTTGAAGATAGCATCGAAGACGGCTGAGCGGTACATCAGTAAGTTTTGCAGCACTGGACGGCTGAAGCATTCGGCACACGACAGCTATGAAAAAACATAATATCCTCATTTCCGCTGGGTGAGGATTTAAGGATTCTGAGGATTTGAGGATTTTGAAAAACAAGTGTGAAAGAGGCTGCAAAATGGTGCAAAATGATGAAAAAGGCTGCAAATGGATGAAGATGTGGCGAAAAAACAGGTGATTTCCTCAAATCCTCATTTCCTCAATGTGAGGATTTGAGGATTTCGCTTTTTCTGGCATTCGAAAATTGGGATTTTAACGAAACTGATTGATGAATTTTGAAAATGGTCAAGGCGGCTGGGTGATATAACCATTTGTGACATTTGGCAGTGTGAAAAAACCTTTTGGGATGAACTCCGGCTGAGTGCCGGAGCATAGCCACCTTGACCGACGAGCTATGGAAGCAGCTCTTAAAAAATTTTTTAGCGGTGCAAAGATAGTGAATTTAATTGACGCGATGCAAGGTGGGAGAGAAAAGTGGTCGGAATGGGCTGAAAGGTGTCAATTAGGGTGTTAGGAGATTAAGGTGATTAATGTGATTAAGGTCATTAGAGTGAGTAATGTTTTAGTTTGACAATGGCATAAACCACTGCGGCGGCGAGCAGAGCGAGCAACGCCCTGCCGAGATGGATTTGGGTCTGCTGCCACCATGTAAGTTTGCGCTCAACTTCGATGTATTGTGTGGTCCGGGATTGTTGAAGATGCCGGATGGTTCTTTCCTTCAGGCGGATGACCATTTCAAGGCTGTCGGTCTTGCAATCGAGAGAGAGGATTGCGCCGGATGGCGCAATGGATTCCAGACGTGCCAACGGCATCACGAAATTTGAGGATTTCAACTCCAGCTGCTGCATGAGGATGTTGCCGGTGCTGTCGCACTGGAGCCAGGCCTTCAGCCAGGCGGAGTCCGGCGGAAGAATGATGGTGGTGTCTCGCCAACGTTCAACGACTAAAACACTATCATTTTTCATTGTTGTTGTCGTCAGCGGCTTGCTGCTTCTGCAACTCTGCGCGGACAGGGCAATTATCGCGGTGAGAGCAATCGTTGACACGATCGATGGCCTTGTGCAGTTTCTTGACTTCATTTTTAAGTCCTTTCATTTCTGTCTGTAACGGTTTGACAATGTTTTCCTTGAACTCGCCGATGTACTGTCTGCCGAGTTCAAATTCCTTTTGCCTGTTGTCGGCATCGATGGCTTCGGTCTCCTTGCGGTGCTTGCGTCCGTTGACGAACCAGCCGCAGAGGGACAAAAGCGTGGTGATGCCGAGGATTATTTGGGTAAGGTCGAGTGACATAGGTTGTTAGGTGTTTAGGAGTTTGAGGTATTTGGTTTTTCGGTATCTCGATATTAGGAGATTTCAGTGTTGAAATAAAGGTTGGCTTCGGCGTTGCGGCGGTTTTGCAAGCCTTTCGAGATTTGCTTCCTGCCTTTTACTGTGATGTAAATCCAGCGGAGGAACTCCTGACGGATGGCAGGGTCATTCGGATCGGCGAGGACGTAGCGGCGGAGCCGCGAGGACGAGAAGGCACGGTTGCCGACGTTGAAGACAAACGAGACCAAGGCATCATATTGGTTTTGAGTGAGTTTGCCGAGCATGTCAACCGCGAGTTCGGCGAAACAGATGTCCTGCTTCAGGAGTTTTTCGGCTTGCTGTTCGTTGATGGCCATGCCTTCGGTGACGTTTGACGTGTGACCGTAGCCGATGGTGAGGCATCCTGCCGGGCAGCGGTACGCTGTCAGGCTGAAGCCTTCAAAGGACTTGATGAGAGCGATGGCGGATGGTGATGTTTTCATGAGGTTGTCAGGGGTTTGAGGTGATTAGGTGTTTGAGGAATTTGAGGTGTTTG
>JAUNNU010000047.1 GCA_030537295.1 Bacteroidia bacterium | reverse complement strand
CTGGCGTGACGAAGTTCTCTCAGGTGAGCGTGTTCAGCGGCTTCAACCAGCCGGATGACATAAGCATGGACAAGGACTTCGACGCGCTGTGCGGCATCACAAAAGACGAACTCGTGAGCTATTTCGATGAGGGGATAGGGAAGATGGCCGATGAACTGAAATACACGAAGGAAGAGATGTACCGCCGCCTCAAGAACCAATACGACGGCTATCATTTTTCCGAGGGGATGACCGACATCTTCAACCCTTTCAGCGTGCTCAACGCAATGTTGAAGAAGAAACTCGATGACTACTGGTTTGCGACGGCAACGCCGACTTACCTCGTAAGACTTTTAGACCGCGGCAAGACGAACATGCAGGAGATTGTCAGCAAGTCATACGCGAAGAAATACTTCATGGACTACAAGGCCGACACAGAAGACCCCTTGGCGATGATATACCAGAGCGGCTACCTCACCATCAAAGGGTATAACGAGAAAAGGCAACAGTACCAGCTCGATTACCCGAACAACGAGGTGCGCAATGGCTTTGTCACACTACTCGCAAACAACTACTGCGACAGCAGGAACGACCCGCAGAACCTCGTCCTCGACATCAACGACATGCTCGACGAATGCCGCCTCGACGACATACGCGACGCACTGACAGGATTCTTCGCCTCAATCCCGTACGACGCTAACTACCAGCAACGCGATTGGAGCTACGAGAGCCATTACCACTACACTTTCTATCTGATATTCAGGCTTTTATCCTGCTACACCATCCTGACGGAAAAGGCGAACTCACGCGGCAGGGCGGACATAATCGTTGAGACCGCCGATTACGTTTACATCTTTGAGTTCAAGCTTGACGGCACCGCCGCCGAAGCCCTCAAACAGATTGAAGACAGAGGTTACGCCGAGCCGTACGCCGCCGACAAACGGAAACTTTTCCGCATCGGAGTGGCGTTTTCGAGCGAAAAGAAAAACATCGTGGAGTGGGAGGTGGTTTAGAGTTCATGAAGTTAAAAGTGGCTGGCGCACGATGTTATGTGTCTTATATCAATAGCAAAACAGATGTCTGTATCGTGGCAATAGGATGCCTAATTGTTATGGACGGTTGTGCGGTATGCGGGATGGTTGCAGAATCTTGCTGGTAATCTTGTTGATTATCAATTATTTAGTAGAAATTAAAATATTTTTTGCAAAAAATTATAATTTTTGATGAACATATTGAAAAAAGTTGTAATTTTGCACCCCGAAAAAGGTAGTAAATGTTGCCTCATTTACAAATAGTAAGGGACCTGATAAGTTAAACGTTAAAGGTTTCTTCATCGCGAAACGTTCTGAATTAAATCCTTCGCGATGTGTTTAGAGAAAAGCGATGAAGAAAGTCGCGAAGAAGTCTGAAATGCAGACTTATCACTCCTTGCTATGTGTGATTTCGAGTCACTGTTACCTATCATTTTCATAAAAAAATTGAGTAAAGGTCATTGACCTTGAAGAGTTTAATAGTTAAAAGTTAAAAAATTTAAACGCAATTAAAGAATGCCAACAATTCAGCAGTTAGTCCGCAAAGGACGTCAGAAATTGGAAGACAAGAGTAAATCTCCTGCCTTGGATTCTTGCCCACAGCGCCGCGGCGTGTGTGTCCGTGTTTACACGACGACACCTAAGAAGCCTAATTCGGCTATGCGTAAGGTGGCCAGGGTCCGTCTGACAAACCAAAAAGAAGTCAACGCCTACATTCCGGGCGAAGGTCACAATCTTCAGGAGCACTCAATCGTCATGATTAGAGGAGGCCGTGTGAAAGACCTTCCGGGTGTGCGTTATCACATCATCCGCGGTACTTTGGACACAGCAGGTGTCGAAGGTCGCCGTCAGCGCAGGTCAAAGTACGGTGCGAAACGCCCGAAAAAAGGCGCAGCACCAGCAAAAGGTAAGAAGTAAAACTTAGTAAAACGATTAGGAAATGAGAAAAGCTAAACCAAAGAAAAGAATCATCCTTCCGGATCCGAAGTACGGTGATGTCAATGTCACAAAGTTCGTGAACAACATCATGCTCGAAGGAAAGAAGAACCTTGCTTACGAAATTTTCTACCAGGCAATGGACATCGTTCAGACTAAGTTGAACGAGGACCCGCTTGAGGTTTGGAAAAAAGCATTGGCAAACGTCACCCCACAGGTCGAGGTCAGAAGCCGTCGTATCGGTGGTGCGACATTCCAGATTCCATCAGAAATCCGCCCTTCACGCAAGCAGAGCATGGGCATGAAGAACCTTATCGGCTACGCACGTAAACGCCATGAGAGATCAATGGGCGAGAAACTTGCAGGCGAGATCATGCAGGCTTATAAAGAAGAAGGCGCAGCTTTCAAGAAGAAGGAAGAAATCCACAGAATGGCCGACGCCAACAAGGCATTCTCACACTTCAGATTCTAACAGAAACGTAAATGATATTCCAAAAAGATGGCAAACGACACAAATAATAATATGGCAATCCTCGGTCGCACCCGCAACATCGGCATAATGGCACACATTGACGCCGGCAAGACGACTACGACCGAGCGTATCCTTTATTATACTGGTCGTAACCATCGTATCGGCGAGGTTCATGACGGTGCGGCGACGATGGACTGGATGGTCCAGGAACAGGAGCGCGGTATCACCATCACTTCCGCAGCCACAACGGTGTATTGGAATCATGATGATAACCAATTCAAGATCAACATAATAGACACCCCAGGTCACGTTGACTTCACAGTCGAAGTGGAGAGGTCGCTCAGAGTCCTCGATGGCGCGATAGCTATTTTCTGCGCTGTCGGCGGTGTCGAACCACAGTCTGAAACCGTTTGGCGCCAAGCCGACAGATATAATGTGCCACGCATCTGCTTCGTCAACAAGATGGACCGCAGCGGCGCGGACTTCTACAAAGTCTTAGAGCAAGTCAAAGACAAACTCGATGCAAAACCTGTCCCAGTACAAATCCCGATAGGGGAGGAGGACGGTTTCATCGGCGTCATAGACCTTATCAAGAACAAAGCTCTCGTATGGGGTGAAGACGAACTCGGCACCCAATTCGATGAAGTCGAAATCCCTGCGGAACTGGCAGAACTCGCAGCAGAATACCGCCTCAGACTCTTAGAAGGCGCTGCTGAAGACAACGAAGCTCTCTTTGAAAAATTCATGGTCGATCCAGACTCCATCACAGAGGAGGAACTTATCGCGGAAATCAGAAAGGCAACATTAGAACTGCGTATATGCCCTGTGATGTGCGGAGCTTCATTCAAAAACAAAGGAGTACAACCGCTCCTCGACGGTGTAGTCCGCTACCTTCCAAGCCCTCTTGATATAGAAGACGTCAAAGGCATCAACCCTAAGACAGAGAAAGAAGAAAGCCGCAAAGCTGATCCGAAAGAGCCTTTCTGCGCACTCGCGTTCAAGATCGCAACCGACCCGTACGTCGGCAAACTCGCGTTCTTCCGCGTCTATTCAGGAACACTCGAAGCAGGTCAGACAGTCCTTAATGTCTCGACAGGCAAACGTGAACGCATCAACAAGATCGTTCAGATGAACGCCAACAAGCAGACCCCACTCGACAAGATCGAGGCCGGCGACATCGCCGCGGCGGTAGGCTTCAGAGAAATCAGGACAGGCGACACCCTCGCGGTCGAGAAGAACCCTATCATCCTCGAAGACATCAAGTTCCCGGAACCGGTGGTGCAGGTCGCTGTCGAGCCTAAGACACAGGCCGACATGGAGAAACTCACCATCGCATTGGCGAAGCTCTCGGAAGAAGACCCGACATTTAGGGTGTCAACAGACGAGAACTCCGGCCAGACAATCATTTCCGGCATGGGTGAACTTCATCTCGACATCATCGTTGACCGTCTCAAGAGAGAGTTCGGCGTTGAAATCAACGAAGGTCAGCCGCAGGTGGCATATAAAGAATCATTTACGAAGACTGTCCGCTACCGTGAGACATACAAGAAACAGAACGGTGGCAAGGGCAAGTTCGCAGACATCGAATTTGAAATCGGGCCTGCCGACGACGGCATGTCAGGTTTGCAGTTCGTCAACGACATCAAAGGCGCGAGCATTCCGAAGGAGTTCATCGCACCTATTGAGAAAGGATTCCGCAGCTCAATGTCGAACGGAGTCTTGGCGAGTTTCCCGATGGATTCCGTCAAGATCCGCCTCATCGACGGCAGCTCGCATCCTGTTGACAGCGACGACCTCTCATTTGAAAGCGCGGCACGCATCGGCTTCAGGGAGGCTGGCGCACTCGCCGGGTCCGTCGTGATGGAACCCATAATGAAAGTTGAGGTTCATGTCCCGGCCGACTATCTCGGTGAGGTGACAGGCGACCTTAACAGACGCAGGGCGGTGCTGCACAACGTGGATATCGACCACGGGCTTCAGGTCGTCAAGGCCGACGCCCCTTTAGCAGAGATGTTCGGATACATCACAACGCTTCGCACCTTGACGCAAGGCAGAGGCACGTTCAACATGGAGTTCAGCCATTATGCAGAAGTACCGGCGGCATTAGCTGATGTTGTCATCAAGAAAGCGAAGGGAATATATTTCTTCTTTTAAGAGAAGACAGGAAAATAAGAATAAAAAGGAAAGAAAAGAAAATAAATTAACGACAAATTCTTATGAGCCAAAGAATTAGAATTAAACTCAAGTCGCACGACCACAACTTGGTTGACAAGTCAGCTGAGAAGATCGTGAAAACCATCAAAATGACTGGTGCAGTCGTCAGCGGTCCCATTCCGCTTCCGACCGACAAGAAGATCTACACGGTTTTGCGCTCCACATTCGTTCACAAGAAATCACGTGAGCAGTTCGAGTTGTGTTACCACAAGAGATTGTTGGACATCTACAACGCGACTTCCCAGCAGATTGATGCTTTGATGAAATTGGAGATGCCTAACGGCGTGGACGTAGAAATTAAATTATTGTAAAACTATCTAGTAATTAAAAGCTTAAAGTATTAGCAATGTCAGGAATACTAGGAAAAAAGATTGGGATGACCAGCATTTATGATGCCAACGGCAAAAACGTGCCGGTGACAGTCATCGAAGCAGGTCCATGTGTAGTAACCCAAGTTAAAACAAAAGAGAAAGACGGTTACGATGCTATCCAATTGGCGTTTGACGAGAAAAAGGTGAAGAACACACCTAAGGCTATGCAGAAACATTTCGAGAAAGCCGGCACAACGCCTAAGAAATTGGTTAGGGAATTCACTCGTTTCGAGGAAGGACACAGAAAGAGCCTCGGAGAAACACTTACCGTCGATGTATTCATGGAAGGCGAATTTGTTGATGTCAGCGGCATCAGCAAAGGTAAGGGCTTCCAGGGTGTCGTGAAACGTCATCATTTCAATGGCGTCGGACAGTCAACTCACGGTCAGCACAACCGTTTGAGAAAACCAGGTTCAATCGGAGCTTGCGCTTATCCTTCGAGGGTGTTCAAAGGCCTCCGCATGGGCGGCCAGATGGGCAACCGCAAGGTTAAAGCCATCAACCTCCAAATTATGAAAATCGTTCCGGAAAAGAATTTGTTAGTTGTTAAGGGTTCAGTACCGGGAGCAAAGAACGGCTATTTAAAAATTGAGAGATGGAGTTAGAAGTTTTAAAGATCACCGGTGAAACAACAGGACGCAAGGTCCAGTTGAATGACAATGTGTTCGGCATCGAGCCAAACGACCATTGCATGTACCTCGACACCAAGCTCATCATGGCAAATCAGCGCCAGGGCACACACAAGTCAAAGGAACGCAGCGAAATCGCTGGCAGCACACGCAAGCTCATCCGTCAGAAAGGTACTGGCGGTGCACGTCGTGGTGACATCAACTCACCACTTCTCAGAGGCGGTGCGCGCGTATTCGGTCCTAAACCACGCGATTACGGTTTCAAGTTGAACAAGAAGGTCAGACTTCTGGCACGTCGTTCAGCTCTGTCAACAAAGATGGCGGCAAATGAGATCGTGATCCTCGAAGACTTCACATTCGACACAATCAAGACGAAGAAGATGGTTGAAGTCTTGAACAACCTCAAGGTGAACGGTAAGAAGAACATGTTCCTGTTCCCAGAAACGAACATGAACGTCGTTCTGTCAGCAAGGAACATCGAACGCACGACAGTGGCCCTTGCCCGTAACATCAACACTTATGATATTCTGAACGCCAAGAACATTTTCATCTTGGAGAGCGCAATCAAACCTATTGAAGACATTCTTGGATAAACCGTTAAAAATTTAGAGAGATGATTATCATAAAGAAACCAATTATTACGGAAAAGATGACCGCGATCAGCGAGAAGCTGAACAAATACGGATTCATCGTTGACGTCCGCGCAAACAAGTTGCAGATCAAGGCAGCTGTTGAGGAACTCTACAATGTGAATGTGGTGGCAGTCAACACAATGAGATATGATGGAAAAGTCAAGTCACGTTACACGAAGGCTGGCGTTGTCGCCGGACAGAGAGACGCTTACAAGAAAGCTGTCGTGACATTGGCGAAAGGTGAAACAATTGACTTTTTTAGCAACATTTAAAGATGGCTTTAAAGAAATATAAACCGACAACTCCAGGTCAGCGCTTCAAAGTTATCAGCGCATTTGACGAGATTACGACCAACAAGCCGGAGAGATCGCTGCTCGCACCAAAGAAGAGCACCGGCGGCCGTAACAACACTGGTAAAATGACTGTTCGCAACATAGGTGGCGGACACAAACAGAAATACAGAATTATCGACTTCAAGCGCGATAAGGACGGTATCGAGGGTACTGTAAAGACTATCGAATACGACCCGAACCGCACAGCACGCATCGCGTTGGTGTTCTACGCCGACGGTGAGAAGCGTTACATCATCGCACCTCAGGGCTTGAAAGTCGGACAAAAAGTGATGTCGGGCAAGGATGCCACGCCGAACATCGGTAACACATTGTTCTTGAGCGATGTTCCGTTCGGTACAATCATCCACAACATCGAGCTTCGTCCGGGTCAGGGTGCCAAGATGGCACGCAGCGCCGGTGCATACGCTCAGCTGATGTCACGTGATGGCAAATACGCCATCCTTAAGATGCCTTCAGGCGAGACACGTCTCATCCTCCAGGCTTGCAGAGCTACAATCGGCACAGTGTCGAACGCAGACCACAACCTTGAGAAGTCAGGTAAGGCTGGCCGCAGCCGCTGGTTGGGCCGTCGTCCGCGCGTCCGTGGCGTCGTCATGAACCCAGTAGATCACCCGATGGGTGGTGGTGAAGGCCGTGCGTCAGGTGGCCATCCGAGAAGCCGCAAGGGCTTGCCGGCAAAGGGCTACAAGACACGTCATCCGAAGAACGCATCGAACAAGTATATCATTGAAAGACGTAAGAAGTAATAACCAAGTAAATAAAGAAAATTATGAGTCGTTCACTTAAAAAAGGACCATATATCCATTATAAACTCGAACAGAGAGTTCTGGATAATGTAGCAACAGGAAAGAAGACCGTGATCAAGACTTGGTCAAGAGCTTCAATGATTTCTCCTGATTTCGTTGGACAAACAATAGCTGTTCACAACGGTAATAAATTCATCCCGGTATATGTCACAGAAAACATGGTCGGTCACAAACTCGGCGAGTTCGCTCCGACACGTACATTCAGAGGCCACTCCGGAAATAGAAAAGATGTTAAATAATAAGTAAGATGGGAGCAAGAAAACATAACGCAGCAGAAGCAAGAAAGGCAGCAAAGAAGCAGGTCGCAATGGCAAGACTCAGCGACGTTCCAACTTCACCATTCAAGATGCGCCTTGTTGCTGACATGATCAGAGGAATGAAAGTGGAACTTGCACTTCATGCCTTATTATACTCACCAAAGGCAGCTGCCAAACCGGTGTACAAGTTACTCCGCTCGGCAATCGCCAACTGGGAAGCCAAGAATGAAGGTAAACGTATCGAAGACGCTAACCTGTACGTCAAAGAGATTTTTGTTGATGAAGGTCGTACGCTCAAGCGTATCCAGCCAGCCCCGCAGGGCCGTGCCCACCGCATCCGCAAACGCTCTAACCACGTGACTATCATAGTCGATAGCAGAATCGCAGATATGAAAGCCGCAGAAGCTAATGTTGAAGAATAAAAAAAGATTAAAATGGGACAGAAAACTCATCCAATAGGTCTAAGACTTGGAGTCATCAAAGGTTGGGACTCAAACTGGTACTGTGGCAAAGATACAGCCAAGAACATCGGTGAAGACGATAAGATCCGCAAGTATCTTAACGCTCGTCTCGGTGGCAAGGCCGGCATCTCAAAGATCGGAATCGAACGCTCGATAAAGCTCGTTACCGTGACAATCTTCACAGCCCGTCCGGGTGTTATCATCGGCAAGGGTGGCACAGAAGTTGAAAAACTCAAAGAAGAAGTGAAGAAACTCATCGGCAAGGACATCCAGATCAACATCAGCGAGATCAAACGCCCGGAACTTGACGCGTTCATCGTGGCAAGCTCAATCGCGAAGCAGATTGAAGGTCGTGTGGCATATCGCCGCGCCATGAAGAAGGCCGTCCAGGAGACAATGCGAATCGGTGCCGAAGGCATCAAGGTCATTGCATCAGGTCGTATCGGTGGTGCAGAAATCGCACGTTCAGAGTCAATCAAGGAAGGTCGTATCCCGTTGCACACACTCCGCGCTGACATCGACTACTCACTCGTTGAAGCACACACTTCATACGGTCGTATCGGTATCAAGGTGTGGATCTGCAAAGGCGAGATCTACGGTCGTCCGGAATTGGTGCCAACGTCAAGCCAGCCGGCTGCAAACAAGAAGCAGGGTGGCGCAGAGAGGAAGCCGAACGGCGGCGCACCACGTCGCAACAAACGTCCAAGCAACAATAAGTAAAGGCATTTAATGATGTCTGCAAAATTAAATAAGGTAATATAAAATCAAATAACGATGTTACAACCTAAAAGATCAAGATACAGAAGGCCACAGAAAGGCAAGATGAAAGGCAACGCATTCCGCGGCCATGAACTCGCCTTCGGTTCTTTTGGAATTAAAACGATGGAGGAATGTCTGATTACAGCCCGCCAGATTGAGGCTGCCCGTCAAGCTGTCACACGTCACATGAAACGTGAAGGACAGATCTGGATCAGAATATTCCCTGACAAACCTATCACCAAGAAACCTCTCGAGGTTCGTATGGGTAAAGGTAAAGGAGATGTCGAGTACTTCGTGGCTCGCGTCACCCCAGGTCACATGCTTTTCGAAGCTGCGGGTGTGCCGTTGGCAGTTGCCAAAGAGGCTCTCCGTTTAGCCGCTCAAAAGCTTCCTGTAACAACAAAATTCGTGGTTAGAAGAGATTATGTCGAATAAAAACAGTTGGCACTATGAAGAAAGAATCAATCAATGAATTAAGTACTGCTGATCTGATGGAACGCGTCGAGACATTGCGCCTCGAATACGTGAAGATGAAAATGCAACATGCAGTTTCCCCATTGGATAATCCGAACAAGCTCGGAGCAACCCGCAAACAGATCGCACGTATCCTGACAGAACTCACAAAGCGTCAGAATGCAGAAAAGAACGTTAAATAACAAACGACGAAAGGAATAAACATGGAAGAAAGAAATCTTAGAAAAGAGAGAATCGGTGTTGTCGCCAGCAATAAGATGGACAAGACGATCGTCGTTGTGATTGAACGTCGCACAAAACACCCGATTTACGGTAAATTCGTTAAGAAATCAACACGTTTCTTCGCTCACGACGAGAAGAATGAATGCAACATCGGTGACACCGTCCGCATCATGGAGACACGTCCGCTCAGCAGCAAGAAACGTTGGAGACTCGTTGAAATAATAGAAAGGGCCAAGTAATGTTACAACAAGAATCAAGACTTGCAGTAGCCGACAACAGCGGTGCAAAGGAAGTACTCTGCATCAGAGTATTAGGCGGAACCAAAAAACGTTATGCCCGTATCGGCGACGTCATCGTGGTTTCAGTGAAGGACGCTCTCCCGAGCGGTAACGCGAAGAAGGGCACAGTATTCAAAGCAGTCGTCGTCCGCACAAAGAAGGAGACACGCCGCGCCGACGGATCATACATCCGCTTCGACGACAACGCATGCGTCCTCCTCAACGGACAGGGCGAAATGGTAGGAACTCGTATCTTCGGACCAGTTGCGAGAGAATTACGCGAGAAACAGTACATGAAAATCGTATCTCTTGCACCTGAGGTACTTTAAAAAGAAAGGGGAAAAGTTATGAGTAGAAAAATGTTCGTAAAGAAAGGCGACAGCGTAGTCGTCATATCAGGTACACAGAAGGGTAAGAAGGGCACTGTCCTCAGCGTTGATCCTGAGAAGCAGCGCGCTATCGTCGATGGCGTCAACCTCGTGTCAAAACACACGAAGCCAAGCACCGAGAACCCTAAAGGCGGTATCATCAAGAAGGAAGCTTCCATCCATGTCAGCAACATCATGGTTTGCGACAAGAATGGCGTAGCCGGTCGCATCGGCCGTAAAAAAGATGAAAATGGCAAATCAATCCGTTATTCAAAAAAATCAGGGGAGGTTATTAAATAATGAAGTATCAACCCAAACTCAGAGAACAGTATAAGAGCGAAATCGTGCCTGCATTGATGAAGGAATTCCAGTACAAGACTGTGATGCAGGTTCCACGGCTTTTGAAAATTTCGCTCAATCAGGGCATCGGTGCAGCTCTTGCCGATAAGAAACTGATTGACTATGGTGTAGAGGAAATGACAGCTATCACCGGACAGAAAGCCGTCCCGACAATCTCAAGACACGACGTGTCAAACTTCAAGTTGCGTCGTGGTAACCCGATCGGCGTGCGCGTGACGTTGCGCGGTGACAAGATGTACGAATTTCTCGAACGCTTAGTCGCTGTCGCCCTCCCACGTGTTCGTGACTTCAGAGGTATCAATGACAAAGGTTTCGACGGCCGCGGCAACTACAGCTTCGGCATCACCGAACAGATCATCTTCCCGGAGATCGACATGGACAAAGTCAACAAGATCAACGGTATGGATATCACCTTCGTCACATCAGCGAACACCGACAAGGAAGCAATGGCCTTGTTGAAGCAGTTTGGTCTTCCATTTAAAAACCAGAAAAAATAGTAAGATATGGCAAAAGAATCAATGAAAGCGCGTGAGCGCAAAAGAATGGCGATGGTGGAGAAATACGCTGAAAAACGCGCTGCTCTCAAAGAAGCTGGCGACTACATCGGCCTCCAGAAACTTCCGAGAAACGCATCTCCGATCCGTGTGCACAATCGTTGTCAACTTACAGGACGTCCAAAAGGTTATATGCGTCAGTTCGGCATCTCACGTATCAACTTCCGTGAAATGGCCCTCAAAGGTTTGATCCCAGGTGTTAAGAAAGCAAGTTGGTAATATTAAGTAAGAAAGGATTAAAACTATGATTACAGACCCTATAGCAGATTTTTTGACACGCGTTCGTAATGCCGTCAATGCTAAACATAGAATCGTGGAAGTCCCGGCTTCAAACACAAAGAAGGCCATCACAAAGATCCTCTTTGAAAAGGGCTATATCCTCAACTACAAGTTCGTGGAAGAAGGACCTCAGGGCACAATTAAGATCGCTCTTAAGTACCACCCTGTGACAAAACAGTCAGCAATCGTGACAATCGACCGCGTTTCACGCCCTGGTCTCCGTCGCTACGCTGATGCGGAAAACCTCCCAAGAGTGATGAACGGTCTCGGCATCGCAATCATCTCGACTTCAAGAGGTATCATGACTGATAAAGAAGCTCGTCAACTCCATATCGGAGGCGAAGTGTTATGCTATGTATCATAAAGATAGGAGGAAACAGCTATGGCATTATCAAGAATAGGTAAATTACCAATCGCAATCCCGGCAGGTGTCGAGGTTACATTGAATGAAAACGTTCTCACAGTCAAAGGAAAACTCGGCACACTCAGCCAGGACTTCCGCGGCGACGTCAACGTTAAGATAGAAGGCGGCAACATCATCGTTGAACCGGCAAACGTCGAGAAGGCATCAGCAAAGCACGGCCTCTATCGCGCATTGTTCTTCAACATGGTGAAGGGCGTATCTGAAGGCTTTGAACTCGTCATGGAGTTCGTCGGCGTCGGTTACAAGGCCGAAGCCAAAGCCAACGGCAAACAGCTCGAGCTCGGTCTCGGATTCTCACACAACATGATTATGGCTTTCTCGGAGGAAATCACCTGCGAGACCATCAACGAAAGAGGTAAGAACCCGATTTTGAAGCTCCGTTCATACGACAAACAATTGCTCGGCCAGGTGGCAGCGAAGATCCGCTCATACAGACGTCCTGAACCTTACAAGGGCAAGGGTATCAAGTTCGAAGGTGAAGTTCTCCGCCGCAAGGCTGGCAAGGCAGCAGGTAAATAATGTTTAATTCTAAAACGCAAGAAAGATGAATAAGAAGATCGAAAGAAGATTAAACATCAAGAGACGTATCCGTAAAGTCATCAGCGGCACGGCAGCACGTCCGAGAATGTCTGTCTTTAGAAGCAATAAGTCGATTTACGTTCAGCTCATCGACGATGAGGCGGGCAGAACCCTTTTGGCAGCCAGCTCACGCGAGAACGGAATCGACGAAGAAAAGATTACAAAGGTCGAAAAGGCTAACAAGGTTGGCAACCTCATCGCCGAAAAGGCAAAGGCAGCCGGCATTGAAACAGTAGTGTTCGACCGTAACGGTTATTTGTATCATGGTAGAGTGAAGTCTCTCGCAGAAGGCGCTCGTAATGGTGGATTAAAATTCTAAAGCTATGGCAGAAGTCAACGTAAAAAAAGTGAAAAGCTCGGAAATCGAACTTAAAGAACGTATGGTTCACGTAAGCCGCGTGACAAAGGTCACCAAGGGCGGTCGTGCCTTCACATTCGCAGCTATCGTCGTCGTCGGCAACGAAAATGGCGTGGTTGGTTACGGTCTTGGCAAAGCCAAGGAAGTACAGGCCGCCATCCAGAAAGGTGCCGAAGATGCAAAGAAGAACCTCATCAAGGTCCCGGTGATCAACGGTACACTCCCTCACGAACAGTATGGCAAATACTGCGGAGCTAACGTTTACATCCAGCCGGCAACACCTGGTACCGGCGTCATCGCCGGCGGCGCAATGCGTGCCGTCCTCGAAAGCGTCGGCGTGAAGAACGTTCTCGCAAAGTCTAAAGGTTCATCAAACCCTCACTCAGTCGTCAAGGCTACATTCGACGCATTGTCAAAGATGCGCGATGCACGCACTGTCGCACAGATGAGAGGCGTGGATATTGATGTGGTGTTTAACGGATAATCTAAATGCAACTATGAAAAAAGTAAGAATCACCCAGATTAGAAGTGGCATCGGCAGACCACAGGATCAGAAAGACACTCTGAAGAGCTTGAAGTTAAGGAAAATGCACCAGTCAGTCGAGGTTGACATGGAAAACCCGGCAATAGCTGGCATGGTCAAGAAAATCGAGCATCTTCTCAAAATCGAAGAAATCTAATTGTTAAACTAAGAAATTTTAAATACTATGGATCTTAGTAATCTTAAACCGGCAGAAGGTTCCGTGAGAGAACGCAAGAGAGTAGGCCGCGGACAGGGTTCTGGCCACGGCGGAACATCAACACGCGGTCACAAAGGCGCCGGCTCACGCTCAGGAAACAAACACAAGATTGGTTTCGAGGGCGGCCAGATGCCTCTCCAGCGTCTCGTCCCTAAGTTCGGATTCAAGAACATCAACCGCGTCAACTACCGCGCCGTCAACCTTGAAGCCATCCAGGACTTGGCCAACAACGGATTAACAACAATCACACCTGAAGAACTCATAAAGAAAGGTCTCGCAGGTAAAAACGAATTAGTTAAAATTCTCGGAAACGGTGAATTGACAACGGCAGTCACAGTGAAAGCCCACGCATTCTCAAAGAGCGCGGAGGAAGCTATCACAAAGGCTGGTGGTACTATTGAGAAAATCTAATCAACTAAACTAAAGAGATATGAAGGAGTTATTAATCGTTATTTTGGTCTGTGTCGTTGTCGCAGGTTTACTGTGGATGAACAAGAGACTCAGAGAAAACATCCAAAATATCTTTAAGATCGAGGAGCTTCGCAAACGCATCCTTTACACACTGCTGATCATCTTGATCTACCGTTTTGGATCGTATGTCGTACTCCCCGGTGTTGACCCGAACGCACTGTCAGCTTTGAAGAATCAAAGCAGCTCTGGTCTCCTTGGTTTGTTGAATATGTTCTCAGGTGGTGCGTTTGCTAATGCTTCAGTGTTTGCTCTCGGTATCATGCCGTACATCACTGCAAGCATTATCATCCAGTTGCTCGGCATGGCAATCCCTTACTTCCAGCGTTTGCAGAAGGAAGGCGAGAGCGGCCGTCGCAAGATCAACCAAATCACTCGTTACCTCACGGTGCTCATTGTGGCAGTCCAGGCTCCGGGTTACATCGCTAACCTCCGCGTCCAGATGCCAGCTGAAGCAATCTATCCATTCACAGGCGCCGCTCCTACATTGTTCTTCTGGATCTCATCAGTGATCATCCTTATCGCAGGAACATTGTTCATCATGTGGCTCGGCGAACGCATAACAGACAAAGGTATCGGCAACGGCATATCACTCATCATCATGATTGGTATCATCGCACGTCTTCCTTTCGCACTGTTCGCTGAAATCGCCTCACGCTTCACGGAAGGAACAGGCGGCCCGATCTTCTTCTTGCTGGAAATCGTATTCCTCGTACTCGTCATCATCATGACAATCATGCTCGTCCAAGGCACACGCAAGATACCGGTACAGTATGCAAAACGCGTCGTCGGCAACAAGCAGTACGGTGGAGTCCGCCAGTATATCCCGTTAAAAGTCAATGCAGCAGGTGTCATGCCAATCATCTTCGCCCAGGCCATCCTCTTTGTGCCAATCACAATCATCGGATTCTCACAGGCTGAAAACCTCGGCGGATTCTGGAGGGCAATGACAAACATGAACGGTTTCTGGTATAACCTCGTGTTCTTCATCTTCATCGTCGCCTTCACATACTTCTACACAGCTGTGACCATCAACCCGGCACAGATGGCGGAAGACATCAAGAAGAACGGCGGTTTCATCCCTGGTGTCAAACCTGGCAAGAAGACACAGGAATACTTCGACACGGTCATGTCAAGAATCACACTCCCTGGAGCACTCTTCATCGGTGTGGTCGCCATCATGCCTGCTATCGTCTCCACACTCGGTGTCAACCAGCAGTTCAGCCAGTTCTACGGCGGCACATCACTGCTGATTCTCGTCGGCGTGGTTTTGGACACATTGCAACAAATTGAAAGCCATCTCCTTATGCGCCACTATGACGGTCTTACCAAGTCAGGTCGCATCAAAGGACGTATGGGTAGAATGTAATTTCTATAAGGTCTATGATTCATTTCAGAACAGATAACGAAATCGAATTGCTGAGACAAGCTGCTTTGCTCGTGGGCAAGACCCTCGGCGAAGTGGGGAAGCACGTGCGTCCGGGAGTCCGTACCATCGATCTCGACAGACTCGCAGAAGAGTTTATCAGAGACAATGGCGCAACACCAGCCTTCAAGGGCTATGAGGGATTTCCCGGAAGCCTGTGCATCTCGGTCAACGAGCAGGTGGTTCACGGCATCCCCGGAAACTACGAGCTTCGTGACGGAGACATCGTCTCGATAGACTGTGGCACGGTTCTCAATGGCTACGTCGGCGATTCAGCCTACACTTTCTGCTGCGGCGAGGTCGCGGAAGAGACACGACTTCTCCTCCAGAGGACGAAGGAGTCCCTCTACAAAGGCATCGAAGCGGCGGTGGCTGGAAACAGAGTCGGCGACATCGGGTACGCGGTACAGACCTATACTGAAGCATTCGGTTACGGAGTCGTCAGGGAACTCGTCGGACACGGCGTCGGACGCAAAATGCACGAAGACCCGCAGGTACCTAACTACGGAAGACGCGGCACAGGCAACAAGCTGGTCGAAGGCATGGTCCTCGCAATAGAACCGATGATCACCCTCGGCAAGAAAGAAATCGTACAAGAACGTGACGGATGGACAATCACCACGCGTGACAGGAAACCCGCCGCTCACTTCGAACACGATATCGCAGTGCGCAAAGGCAAAGCCGAGATATTATCAAGTTTTGAATGGGCAGAGGCAGCGGAAAATAACAAATAAAAAGAAATTATATGCCAAAACAGTCATCAATAGAACAGGACGGTACAGTCGTTGAATCATTGGGCAACGCAATGTTCAGAGTGGAACTCGAAAACGGTATCCAAATCATTGCGCACATTTCAGGCAAAATGAGGATGCACTATATCAAGATTCTCCCAGGTGATAAAGTAAAAGTTGAAATGTCACCTTACGATCTGACAAAAGGACGTATAAGTTTCAGATATAAATAGAAAAATGTGAAGACAAAATTAAATAAAAAATAAAATGAAAGTCAGAGCATCAATAAAGAAGAGATCAGCCGACTGCATCATTGTGCGTCGCAAAGGTAAATTGTATGTAATTAACAAAAAGAACCCGAAAGAAAATCAACGTCAGGGTTAATTAAAAAAATAAGGAAATTATGGCTAGAATTGCTGGTGTAGATATCCCGAACAATAAACAGGGTCAGATTTCATTGACCTACATTTACGGTATCGGCCGTTCAGCAGCAAAGGCTATCCTCAAGGAAGCCAATGTTGAATTAGAAAAGAAAGTCCAGGACTGGACAGACGATGAGCAGAACGCAATCCGTAACATCATCGCCGAACAGTACAAGACAGAAGGTGAACTCCGCAGCGAGATCCAGATCAACATCAAACGTTTGATGGATATCGGTTGCTACAGAGGAATCCGTCACCGTTCAGGTCTGCCACTCCGTGGTCAGAGCACAAAGAACAACGCACGTACCCGTAAGGGTCGTAAGAAGACCGTTGCAAATAAAAAGAAAGCCACGAAATAGTTAGGTAGGTAATCAGGTAATTAGGTGGTCAGGTTCCTGAAACTCCTAATTACCTCGAATTCCTGAACAACTGTTCTGGGGTTGGATCATATTAAATACCATTAAAAAAAAGCTAAAGTAAAAATGGCAAAAAACACAAAAACAGTTAAGAAACGTGTTGTAAAGATTGAAGCACAGGGCAAAGCCTTCATCAAAGCTTCATTCAATAACATCATCATTTCATTAACAAACAATGAAGGACAGGTCATATCATGGGCGTCAGCCGGAAAGATGGGCTTCAAGGGTTCAAAGAAGAACACCCCTTACGCAGCCCAGATGGCAGCAGAAGAATGCACAAAGACAGCATACGATCTGGGATTACGTAAAGTTAAAGTATTCGTCAAGGGACCAGGCGCAGGCCGTGAGTCAGCCATCCGTGCAATCCACTCAACAGGTGTCGAAGTCACAGAAATCGTCGATGTCACACCGTTGCCGCACAACGGATGCCGCCCACCAAAGCGCAGAAGAGTGTAATTTTTTGTTTAACAGTTTAAAAAGAAAAAGTTATGGCAAGATATACAGGTCCTAAAACAAAAATCGCTCGTAAGTTCGGTGAACCAATCTACGGTTCAGACAAGTATTACGAAAAAAGAAATTTCCCTCCGGGACAACATGGTGCTGCAAAGAAACGCAAGAAAGTTTCTGAATACGGCATGCAGTTGAATGAAAAACAGAAAGCAAAATACACATACGGCATCCTCGAACGCCAGTTCAGAAAGACTTACGCTCTGGCTTCGACAAAGAAGGGCGTCACAGGTGAGATTTTGCTCCAGCTCATCGAATCACGTCTTGACAACGTCGTCTATCGTCTCGGCATCGCCCCGACACGTGACGCAGCACGTCAGCTCGTGAGCCACCGCCACATCACAGTCAACGGCAGAGTCCTCAACATTCCATCAGCAATGTTGAAACCAGGCGACATCGTGGCAGTCCGCGAAAGATCAAAGAGCTTGGAAGTCATCACAAATTCAGTGGAAGGCCGCTCATGTGGTTTTTCATGGTTAGAATGGGATTCAGCAAGCCTCACAGGAAAGTTCATGAGCTATCCTAACCGCGAGGACATTCCTGAGAACATCAATGAACAACTGATCGTTGAGTTGTATTCTAAATAATCGAATATAAACTGATATTATGGCAATATTAGCATTTCAAAGACCTGATAAGGTCGTCATGGTAGAATCGACAGACCGTCACGGTGTCTTCGAGTTCCGCCCGCTGGAACCTGGCTACGGCATGACAATCGGCAACGCCTTGAGAAGAGTTCTCCTCTCATCGCTCGAAGGTTTCGCAATCACTTCAATACGTATTGAAGGCGTTGAACATGAAATGGCACCAATCCCTGGCGTCATCGAAGACCTCACCGACATAGTGCTCAAATTCAAACAGGTTCGCTTCAAACAGCAAATCCCAGGCGAGACATACGAAAAGGCCACCGTCGTTATTGGTGACCAGGAAGAGTTCGTCGCCGGTGACATCAACAAGTTCCTCTCAGTGTTCCAAGTACTGAACCCGGAACTCGTCATCTGCCACATGGACAAGTCGGTGAAAATCACCATCGACATCACCATCAACAAGGGCAGAGGTTACGTCAACGCCGATGAGAACAAAGTCCTCAGCGCACCGATGAACACAATCGCCATCGATTCAATCCATACACCTATCAGAAACGTCAGCTTCAAGGTCGAAAACTACCGCGTCGAACAAAAAACCGACTACGAAAAGCTCCTCCTTGACATCGAGACTGATGGCTCAATAAATCCGAAGGATGCCATGACGGAAGCTGCAAAAATCCTCATCTATCACTTCATGCTGTTCTCCGACGAACGCATCACACTGATGGATGAACAGAAAACCGTCTCCGAGGACTTTGACGAAGGCTCACTGCACATCCGTCAACTCCTCAAGACCAAGCTCGTCGATATGGATCTTTCAGTTCGCGCACTCAACTGCCTCAAGGCAGCCGAAGTCGAAACAATCGGTGAACTCGTCGCCCTTAACAAAGCCGACCTGCTCAAGTTCCGTAACTTCGGTAAGAAGTCACTCACCGAACTTGAAGAATTGGTCAAAGGCAAAGGACTCGAATTTGGAATGAATATCAGCAAATATAAATTAGATAAGGAATAATAGAGATGAGACACAATAAGAAAATCAATCATTTAGGAAGAAAAGCAGCTCACCGTAACGCAATGCTCTCAAACATGGCATCATCATTGATCCTTGAGAAACGCATCGTCACAACAGTCGCGAAAGCCAAGGCTTTGCGTAAATACGTCGAGCCAATGATCACACGTTCCAAAGACGACTCAACAAATTCACGTCGTGTCGTGTTCGCAGACCTGCAGAACAAATATGCAGTCACCGAACTCTTCCGCGAAATCAGCCAGAAAGTCGCTAACCGCCCAGGTGGTTACACACGTATCATCAGACTCGGCCTCCGCGCCGGCGACAGCGCAGAAATGTGCATGATGGAACTTGTTGACTACAACGAGGTTTATACAAACGGCAAGAAAGCTGCTAAAACCACCAAGACAACACGCCGCGGCGGAAAGAAAAAAGCAGCCGAAACACCAGCCGCAGAAGCTCCTGCAACAGAAGCTCCGAAAGCTGAATAACTATAACAGCCAACGGTCAACAGACAATCGACTGAAGACCAATGACTTATGACAACTGGCGCGAGAGGGTTTCCTTCCTTGTGCGCCAGCTTTTTGTTCGAGCCCGGACTGCCCGCAG
>JAUNNU010000001.1:24664-57083 GCA_030537295.1 Bacteroidia bacterium | reverse complement strand
TATGTACAACCTGTCAAGTTCCGGAAGAACACGCCGATCAACATTTCCCGAACGGATAATGAACAACGTTGCGTCTGCCAAGTGTTTGATTATCTCAACGTCGGCGATGAAACCGACAGGAACACTGTCCAAAATCACATAATCATAAATTTCCCTTAGTTTCTTTATCATTTCATCAAGTCTCTTTGACGCAAGAAGTTCAGCTGGGTTCGGAGGTATCGGACCGGAATATATCAAATCCATACCTTTTACAAGAACATTTTTCTGAATAATGTCATCGACATCATTCAACCGACCTGTCAGCAAGCTGGTGACACCATTGACATTTTTCACGTTCATGCGTTTTGCCAGAGTACCTTTTCTGATGTCAAGGTCAACCAAGGCGACTTTCTTTCCGGAGAGAGCCAGACTTGTGGTCAAGTTCATTGAAACGAATGTCTTACCGGAACCTGATCCAAACGAGGTGAACAACAGCACTTTAGCATTGTTGTCATTCGCATCTTTCATGTAGTCAAGGTTTGACCTCAACAACCTGAATGCCTCGGTTATCTTGTCCCTCTTGTTTTCGAGGACGACAATTTGTTTCTTATCATTCTTGTCGTATTTTGGAAGTTCGCAGAGGATTGGCACCGATGTCGCTTTCCTGATTTCCTGACTGTAATACACCTTTGTATCAAGAAGTTTTCTCAACAAATATATTGAGACAGGAATCGCCAGACCCAGCACAAGACCCATAAGTATAGCCTTTCTCTCATCAGGCGCAATCGGAGTGTTGTTCACCCTCGCCTCATCAATTATCTTCGCATTTCCTTCAATCTGAGGCTGGCTCATAAGCAGTTCCTCTCGTTTTGTCAGAAGATTTATATATAGCGTTTCCTTAATTTTCTGAATACGTTCAACCCCCATGAGATAGAGTTGTTTTTCAGGAACCTGATACATTGCAATAGACGCCTTTCTTTCTTTTGTCTGAGAAGCGGCGATCTTATTGTCAAGACCTGCTATATAAGCATCAATAAGTGTCTGAATATTCACTTTCAACACTTCCTGAGATTCCTTCAATGAATTCACAACCGGGTTGGAAGATGTTCCGCTGGTTTCATACTTTTCAAGTTTGAGAACAGTCTCGTTAAACTGATTTATAACACCTTGCATTATGTTATCATCAATTTCGGGAAGTATCGGAAGCAGCTTGTTTTCAGTATTGTTTTTCACATAATTGAGCAGATAGTTTGCGATAGCCTTGCTCTCTTCAAGTCTGATCATCTCTTCAGACGACTCAATGCTTGTCTGCAAATATTTCTGGCCGTAATCCTTAACATTCAGCAACGAATGCTGTTTTTTGAACATGGCTATTTCTGTCTCTTTCTCACCCAGATCCGAATCAAGGCTGGCCAAGCGGTCATTTATGAAATCGTAGGTGTTCTCAATAATCTTTGTCTTGTCGTTAATAGCATCTTCATTATACACGACAATAAGCATATTTAAAATGTCAGCCGCCCTGATCGGGGACACATCGGTAATTGAAAGGTTTATCAATGTATTTGACTGACTCGCCCTCGACACTTTAAGCTTTGACCTATAAAAATCAGCGACATACGATGTATTGTAATATTTGACCTCAACTGGATTTTTGATGCTGCCGTCATTGAAATTCCAGGTCTTATTCACTATTATCCTTCCTTCAGGCGAATAGACAGTGTCACCGTATGCAGACCTCACGGCTTGCATGCTCGGATTTGAAAATTCAGAGATCAAAACTGAATCATTGCTTAACGGTGTCACCAACATCCTGAGCGTCTGGTTCTCTCGCGCATCCGGAAGAACAACCTCGACAGGTGTATTTCTGTACAAGTCATTGGTTCTGCGGATGAGTTTTGTCTGTCTCTTATATATCATGTTTAGGTTCAAACGCTTCACGACCTCCAACATTGTCGTTTTAGAACCCATAATCATCATTTCGTTATTGATTGAACTTGCAATGACATACCCTGATGACCTTGAAAATTCCGAAATGAGAGATGACTCTCTGACCATCCCGTCAACAGGTTTGGAATTGTTGGTCCTGAGCATTATCTGCGCACTGCTGATGTATATCCTTTCCTGCTTCCTTACGTTATAACCTGCAATAAATGCTCCTATGAAACCGAAAAGCACCAGCCAATGCAAATGCCTCAAAATTTCAAAGATGATATCTTTGATATGTAAAGTGTTTTGCTGAGCCTCTTCGAAAAACGATTCGTTCTCGTTATTTTGGTTATTGTTGATATTATAATTTTCCATAATTAAAGCTATTTAAACAACACTGCAATCATTGTTACTACAGATGCAACGGATGTAATAATTCCGAACCACGACATCCAATAACCAATTTCATTCATATAGTATTTTGACCTAATTGATTCAGTAATGATAAAATCATTCTGCTGAAGCAGAAAGAACGGGTCATTGAAGATTTCCGACGACCGCGGATCCATGTAATGGATTACCATCTTGCCGTCAACATTCCTCAACACACCTATCTTGTCACGGCGCGTGTATTGGTCAAGGCCGCCATGTAATGCCAACGCCTCCAAAAACGTACACCTTTCATTACTTATTGAAATCGAGCCGCCCTTTTCAGGACTCAGGAAAAATATCTTGAAGTTGTTAAACCTCACATTTACGAACGGCTCCTTAAGATAGTTCCCGGCCACCAAGACGTTTTTTATATAGTTCTGCAACTGAAGACGCGTCATCCCAGCAACATGAATCTGACCAAGCACAGGGAACTCGATGTTACCGTTCACATCAACCAAATAGCCCCTTCTGCCTCCTGACCCACCAGAATAACCACTGCCACTACCACCATAGCCACCAGACATGACATTAAACGGCTCCGAAAGTTCTCTGTCGGAGCTGGAAACCCAAATATCAAGTTCATCGTATGGACTTATCACCGCTTCAAACCTGTTTTCAAGCTCAATTTGGGTGGTATCATTCATATCCTGAAGATAAAAAATCTTCTTAGGACTTACACATGAAGTTGCACTGACTATAGCAAAAACTGTGATAATCAATAATTTTGTATATCTCATAAACATATTTTTTTCTTTTTTATCAACTTGCAAAGGTAACAAAAATTGTTTTAGCAAACGAAAAACTTAACTACATTTTTTATATTTTGAAACAAAAATTCTTTCAGCCATGATAAACCACTGTCTGTCCAACGTTGCGGATGCGTGGTAATCATTATCCAATCAGGGAGATTGCAAGCATTAGCAGCCTTTATAATGTCATCAGTTTTGTGGAAAACAAGTCCTTTTTTTATCCATTCGTCTTGGTAAACCGGAATTTTATCGCGCACACTCACGTTGTAGCCATCCCATCTGCGACCTGTGTCTGTTAGATAAAAAGCCTTCGAGAAATCCATGTCGAAATACGGTTCACCAGTGATATTCAATTCTTTATAAGAATATTTCTTCCAAATGTCCTTGCTGTCGTATGGAGAACGCGGGCTGCCGTGCATACAGATAGTCTGACAGGAGTTTGAGGAGTTTGAGGAATTTAGTAATGAATTCAGTTTGGATAGATTTTCGACAAAGTTTTCATAAGCCTTGTCGATATTGCCGCCGGCTGTTGTCAATGATTCATAGTGATAGCCGACTTCGTGACCGAGAGCAGCTATTTCCCTGATGACGCCTTCATTCCAGCTTTCAGGCACGGCGCGAAAATAATACGAGGCGTTGATTCCGAGTTCATGCTCAATTTTCGCTGTTGCCAACGAATTTTCCGGCTTCAAATCAACGTCGTGACGAAGAATAATCGTCTTGCCTTCGTGAGGTTTTTCAAGGAAATCCTTGAAAGTCTGAAAACAATAACCATTACTGATTAATGTTTCCAAAAAAAATCTGTATTTTTTTAAAGTGAAATCCATTTTTTAATTTCTGCAATCCAAAATATATTGTAAAATATGCTCTGACGCTCTTGAATCGCCGAACACTTTGGGATATTCGATACTTTTTGACAAAAGTTCGTCAACAGCATCGATGATTCTCTGCGTGTCGGCATCGGCAAGGATACCGGCACCAGCATTAACGATTTCAACCCACTCCGTTTCCGGACGCATGATAACACAAGGCTTCTCATAAAAATACGCCTCTTTCTGAACTCCACCGCTGTCTGTCAGTACCAAAGCCGCATTTCTCTCCAGGACAATGATGTCAAAAAACGAAACCGGCGGAGTGCAAATTATGTTACGGCAATTGTTGAATTCCTCATAAACCCGCGAATCCACATTCTGCGGAAGCAATTTCGCCGTCCTCGGATGCAACGGCAGCACAATTTTGTATTGCGGCTTGCTTTTTGAGATTTCGACCAAAGCCCTGATGATTGATGTCAGCCTTTCGGGAACATCAGTGTTATTGTCACGATGAATCGTAGCGAGAATATATTTATCAGGCTGTAAATCAAGGCGTTTCATCACGTCTGATTTCGATTCAGCCTTTGATGCGAAATACATGCTGTTGTCGTACATCACATCTCCGAGATTCACGACAGAATGTCCCCTGCCATCCGCGAAACGGGCTTTTGAATCGGCGAAGCCTTCGCGTTTGAGGTTTTCGACGGCCGTCACAGTCGGCGCAAAAAGCACCGTAGATAACTGGTCACAGACGACACGGTTAATCTCTTCAGGCATTGACATGTTGAACGACCGCAGGCCTGCCTCAATGTGATAAACGGGAACGTGCAGCTTGCTCGCGGCCACAGCCCCCGCCAACGTGGAGTTGGTGTCGCCGTAGAGAATCACGCCGTCGAAATGTTCTGAAAGCAACACGTTTTCGATGCCAGCAATCATCTTCGCAGTCTGCTCGCCGTGTTTTCCGGAGCCGGCATTTAGATTAAAATCAGGATGCGGAAGCTCGAGTTCGTCGAAGAAAACCTGCGACATACCGGCATCGTAATGCTGGCCGGTATGCAGAATCTTCTCTTCGATTCTGTCGGAAAAACGGCTCCGTACCGCACGCGAAACCGCTGCGGCCTTTATGATTTGCGGACGTGCGCCGATTATTGTCAGAATCTTGATTTTCAAAACTTTAATAATTTGCAAAAGCTATATTTATTACGAACTACCAGCACAATCCGTTGTATCCTTCGCAATCCTCTAATTCACTTACTCTTGCAAGGTCATAAACAATCTGCCCCTTCTTTGGCTTAATTGACTTGAAAACTTCATCTTTATTAGAAACGACCAACAATTCCGCCCAGTCGGTAACTTCCTCCAAATTATCCTGAAGCATCACATTCAAATGCGGAAGTTTTTCTGCGATAACGCTCTTGTTCTTTCCCAAGAGACGGCTTATCGACACATTTTTGTCATAAATCTTGATTTCATAACCTTTGCCATGAAGATATTCTATCACATTGACAATAGGGCTGTTACGCATATCATCTGTTCCAGCCTTGAAACTTAAGCCGAGAACACCGATTTTTCTTTTCCCAAGATTTTCAATATATGAAATTGCCGACTGCAAATGAATCTGGTTGCTTTCATCAATGGCATTAAGCACAGGGGTATCGAGATACAAATCATGGGCGAGCGTCTTCAAACCTTTCAAATCTTTTGGCAGACAGCTCCCGCCGTATGCAAAGCCAGGCATGAAATAATATGGTGAAATATTCAGCTGCCTATCCATGCAAAACAAACGCATAACTTCATGTGAATCAACATTTAAAGCCTTACATATTCTGCCAATTTCATTTCCGAACACGACTTTCAGCGCATGATAAGAATTATTGACATATTTTATCATTTCCGCAACTTCAATGTCAACGACCTCAATTGGTGCGCCACTCGACTCGTACAATTTTTTCAGTATTTCAATAGCCTCTTTACATTCCGAACCCAAAACCGTAAGCGGCGGATTCAAATAGTCCTTGACCGCAGTCCCTTCACGCAAAAATTCCGGATTTGAGACAACAGCGAAATCAGCGTTACGTTTCTTGCCGGAAAGTTCCTCAATCAACGAAGACACCTTTGCATTCGTCCCCGGAAAAACCGTAGAGCGTATTACCACGACATGGAACGAATCCTTTTGCCTCAAAGCTTCTCCAATTTCCCTTGCGGTCTGCATTATGAAATCAAGATTTAGATGTCCGTTTGGAGCCGACGGCGTCCCGACACACAAAAATGAAATCTCCGTATCTTTAACCGCTGAGACATAATCATTTGTGGCTTTTATCATGCCTTCTCGGTGCGCTTTCTCAATAAGCACATCGATGTCTTTTTCAACAATAGTCGGCTTACCATCATTTATTAACCTGATTTTTTCTTCAGAAACATCAACTCCGACAACATTATGTCCTTTGGCGGCAAGGCAACCCATGCCGACACAGCCAACATAACCCAAACCAAAAATAGAAATATTCATATTATTTATTCTCTTTCTTTATTTTTTTCTTCAAGTATCAGTTTAAACATATAATCATTAATATCTGTAAATGTATCATTTATATGTTTTCTCATTTGCATCTGCCTTTCAGCAGCATTATTATTTTCAACAAGACTGCGCAGCCATTCATCGACAGGCATTGACTTCTGATTCTGTAAATCAGCCACTTCACTTGCCGCTGCATTAGCCGGCATATCGTATCTGATTCCAAGATAGTATGCCGGAACCCCCAATAGCGCAGCCTCACGCGCCATTGAATCGCCACTCGAAATAAGCCCCGCGCTGTAATATATTAATGAATGGACATCTTCAAGTGGTTCCTGAAGAAGAATCCAATCTTTTGGATATTGGTCTTTCTTGTCTTTCTTCTCAAGCGACAGAAGCACCTTCTTCCCCTTCGGGAATCTGTCAGCAATCTGCAAAATGCTGTCAGCCTGCTGCCCGACATAATTTATCGTACCGACAGTCACTTCCCTGACAAAAACGTATTCTTTGGGTTCAACATTGTATTTTTTCAGAACTTCGACATTGGGTTTAAAGACACTGGGCGACAGATAAGCCCACTCTTTCAACGACTTAAGCACCTTCACATTTGAAGGAGCTTTTTTAAGTTTATCGGGTTCTTTCCAAAGGCAATAATTCGATTCCGTACAAAACCATTTTTTGGGAATGTAGTCGATGGTATCAGGATCATCGTCAAAAGCATAGCAAGGAACATGTTTCAGCCAACCTAAGATATGCGGAATAAAACCATTTCCATAAACAATGTCAATATGTTTGTTCAATCCCCAGAACATCATCTGAAAAATCCTCAGCAAATTGGACTCGAATATCACCGACAAACGATTCATCCTGTGATTGCCGATTTTGACAATTTCCACCCCCGTCCAGCTGCTAACCTCGTGATTTACAATCTTCAGCAAACGACCACGATTCATCACCGTCAGGAGAACCTTGTCGCCGGAATCGGACAGACGTTTCACCAAAGGCTTGTAAAAATTAAACTGCGGTGTATGGCAGACATCAATCAAAACAACCATATCATTTCCTTTTTAAAATCTTGACTCCCAACTTCCCTATCTCATATTGCAACGGACGGCAAACACATACGAACCTGCCGTGTTCAACGAGTTTCCCGCCGAACTTCGCCTTGAACTCCCGCACTCCGTAGCCTTCGTCGGGCTTGCCCGCCCCCATCATGTCGAACAGCGGATAGCCGTTACGTGCGCCGTACTCCATACCGGCGAATGTAGCCATTGTCGATGGGAAAATATTCTTGAATTCGCCGTCTCTCCCGCAGGCGAACCATTCATACAAAGCCTTGCCTTTCAATCCGACACACAGCGTCCCTCCTATTATCTCACCGTTATATCTTACAAGGCGGTATATTCCGAAGCCTGACGCGAACAGTTTTTCAAAAAACTCGTACGGGAACAACGGCGTTTTGACCTTTGTAGTATAAAGCTGACGCAGAATCTCATAATAACTTCTCACGTCATCAAGCGACGGATTTTCGACGAACTCCGCGCCGTCGCGCAAAGATGTCTTTATATCACGCTTGCGGCTCTTGCCGAGATTTTCCTGAATGACATCTTCAGAAGAAGTGTCGATGTGGAAATTCAGATGTTCATTATACTTGAAACCGCATTTTTCAAAAATATTCTTATGAGCGGAATAATCATTGAAATTACGAAATTCAATATAAATTGCGTTCTTCTTCAGTTCATTTCTGCATTTCAGAAGTAGCTTTGTAAGAGCCTCGTCGCTGATGTCGTCGGCGAGCAATGCGCCACCCGGAACGATTGCCCTCCGTGTCATGAACTGCTTCAACGGATTTTTCTCCTGCTGAATGTAACCGACAATCACACCTTTAGTAATACCGTCTTCAAAAACAGAAAACACAAAAGGCTTCATGAACGACAGTGACTTGTAGAAACGATAGCACTGCTGCGTCTGAAAAAAAGTGGAGTTTGAGGAATTGGAAATCAATTCATTCCAAATTCCGGAATTAATGTCTTTAATATTATCTTTCAGTGTTATCATTCAAAACACTTTTATAAATTTCAATAATCTTATTTCCAACCAATTCGTTGGTGAGACCGAGCCCTACAATTCTGTCGCGGCCGTTGGTTCTCCCATTGAAACTCAATGCAAATTTCAATTTCTGTGCGATGTCATCGGCGTCACGCTCGGCGATATGACATCCGTCAACGCCCTTTGTAACATCCGCAACGTCGCCGACGTCAACGCTGACAACCGGGCAGCCGCACGCCATCGCCTCCTTGACGACCTGCGGAGATCCTTCAGTGAACGATGTCATCAGGAAAGCGTCGGAGGCAAACATCAATGACGCAACCTGTTCTCTTGTATATCCTTTCATCTCAACGAGCTCCACTCCATGAAGCTTGGAAACCGCTTCAATCGCCAACTTCGAGTTTTTCACTGCGTTGTCGAAAGCACCCGCGAACAGTACCTTTTTTGCGTCATTATCCCAACCAAGTTTCCCGCGGGCGGCAATTTTGTCTTGAAACTCGAAATTGTCAATATCGATGCCGCATGGAATCAAGGCGAACTTTTCCTTTGCGCCTGCTTTATCGACATTCTTTTGCGAAACGAAAATATTGAACGCCGACAATTTCATCGCTATTTTTGAGAAACGAAACACTTTGTCTTCATTTATGTCACTTCCGTGATACGTTGTCACCACAGGAACACGTCTCTGCAGATTGGCGAGCAACCCGCTCAAGCCGTAATGTGCGTGGATCACATCCGGACGGAACTCTGATATTTTCCTTCTCAATGACGGCAATGACTTCAGATAACCGGAAATTCCGTGACCTTCAAGACCGAAGAAATCCACATCAACACCCGCCTTTTCTATTGACTTCGCCTGTTCGACTATAAACGGCGCGAAATAACCTTTGTTATATGAAGCGACAAACAACACTCTCATTAAGCCAGTCCCCTTCCTGCGAGTTTGAACCAATTCCATCCAATTACTACAACGAAAATAAAAATCAGCCAGAAGTTAAAATATCGGGCATGTTTTCTCTTAAGATTACACAATGCATACGCCGCAAACATAAATGAGAATGGTAATATAGGCATGTGAAATCTTTCGGATTGGGCAAATTTACTAAAGGCCAAAACGACCAAGTATCCCAACATGTAACTTAAAGGTAAAACATGCTTACGCCAATTCCCCGTTTTCAAAAACATGAACATTGCCACTATTGTAAAAAACGACGTTATATTCTTAATGTAATTACCTCCATTCAACATTTGTTGGTGATCTTGGGTATTGACTTCAATCATAGTCGGAAATGGAATTGTGAAAATCAGAGGGGCAAAAACTGTCTTTCCTGCATACACAGCAAATTTATTACCTCCTTCTCTTTCAGATCTCCATTTCATGTCAGCTTCTTGCTGGTCTCGCGAGTCAATCATTGTTCGAATTTCAGTCCTAATATCATCGCCAATTGCAACACTTAAAACCAATGCGACAAGCACACCCATAATAACTTTTTTGCCAGTACTGACAATTCTCCTACTACTAAACACAACAGCCATAAGAAAAGCAAGACACATTACACACGCCAAAGCGTTTCTAAAGAAAAACATTAACAAACCAACCAATACAGCTACAATAGTCTCTATCGCTTTTAATCGTTTCTTTCTCAATAAATAATCACATCTCTCAACAAATAGTGTTCCAATAAAAACCATTTCAATCTCTTTAAGATGCAATCCACAATAATATATCAAATTCGGAGCGAGCATACACATGATTCCTGCCAGACGACCAGTATTTTCTCCAAAATTACGACTTGCAATTTTATATATCAAAAGACAAGTCCAAGCTCCCCACAATGCTTTAAACAAACGTGTGATAATAATGGAATCATTGGTCAGAGCATATATAAACGACAAATAAACAATATAGCCAGAATCATCAATATCACTATTGTTGGTCAAAACATCTATGTTCTTAAATAACGTACCATTACGTAAAAACTGATGCCCCACCAACCCGCCATCATGATAAAATAAAACATCATAAGCCAAAAAATCGAACAAATCACCACAAACGGAAAGATAAAATATAGCCGATATAAAGACCCATACAACTCTTATGACAAAGGAAGTAACAAACAATCTCCTCCCGAAAAAAGCTTCCGGAATTTTTTCCCATTTTTTAGGCAAAGTATTTGAAAAATGGAAAAAAGAAACCACACATATAACTCCAAAAATTATATAGTAATACTTCATCATATAATTCGAATACATCAAAGAAACAATCATTAAAGCTATAAGATATATCCAAATCGCCTTTGTGGAGAATGTTTTCGGAAAACAGTTATGCATTATTCAAAATTTTAATGATGAATTATCTAAATAACTTTCTTTTCAACTTTATCAACCTTGTAATGTTTTTCTGCCCTATAAAACCATACCAAGATTTTTTTCGAGAGTCATCCCAAGAGCCGCTGAAATGATGATTGCAATAGGTATTTTCAGTAATCAACAATTCACCTGTCGTCTGATATGGACAGAAAAAATCGGTCGGAAACACATGCAAATCCTTGTAAACCTGATATTTTTCATTTGCGATGAAGCCATTCAATTTCATTCTCTTTGAAACTGTGACCACATTTGTTGTCATGTCAAATGAACCATCTGATTTTATAAAATGCAATTCATCTGAATAATAATCGAGTTGCTCTCTAACCCAAACGCCACCCTTTTCACTTGCGATAATACCCGTCCCGACCGGATGATGTTTTGTTCCTTCATAACCGGCAAAGGCTGTCAGATTCATCAAATCATCAAACGATTTATATACCTCAACGTCTGTGTCCATATACAAACCACCTTCCTCATACAATGCTTTCAACCTGACATAATCCGTCACAAAAGCGAATTTTCTCGCTTCGTATGCCTCTTTTGTATATGGAATGGAATTCACGTCAAAGTTATCTTCATTCCATAACTTATATTCATAGTCGGGCATGAATTTGTGCCACGACTCAATGCACTTTTGCGCCAACTCCGGCATCTGCCCTCGACCGAACCAACAGTAATGAATGATTTTAGGTATCATACACCCCTTCTTAATTGTTTTATATATGAAAATGCTTCTTTATAACCAACAAACATCGCCTTGATTGCACACCAGTTCTTTGGCATGAAATTTATCACCAAATTATACATTGTGTAATTGAATGTGCCATAGAACCCGCCACAAAAAGCCGCAACTTTGTGAGTGAAGTTGGTTTTCTGTTTCCAAATCAACTTATACCAGAAAATCGTCCTGTTCTTTGCGACAGAATAATACCTGATAATTTTTTCCTCCTGTTTTGTTTTTGTACGACGACCGGCGGTTGCATCCAAATGTACATATCGTGACCTTAATGAATATGCGATTGTTCCACCCTGTAAATAAATTTTATAAAAAAACGTCGGATCGTCGTATGAAGCATACCTCGTTATAGTGCCATTCTCAAGCCATCTTTCTTCGAGAAATTTCACATCTTTGGCGACCTTGGTATTCAAATAAAAACACTGGAACGCCCCACACTGACAATAATAACAGCCATCTAATTTGTTACTATTTTTAAAAATTCTATGACCCGCAGTATATGTAATTTTATCTAAAAACTTGGATTTTCTCGAAGATACAAAAACCTGACCCGTAATAGCTCCTCTCACACGCTTAAGAAAAGGAAGATTAAGATTCAATTCGCTAACATTTGGTTCAGGAATTCCGTCCATAGGCAGAACACAATCAAGATTGTTCTTTGTCATGAAGTGATGAAGGCCTTCAACAAAATCAGGCGAGAACTCCACATCATCATCAACAACCAAAATATTTTCAGATCTTGCTTCGTTAATTCCTACAGCCCGTTGAGTCACCATTCCCTTTTCACATCTAACTATCCTTTCTGTGCCAATTGTATAATCAAGCTCATAACCATCTGGAATAGCCACAATAATCTCTTCCGGCTGAACTGTTTGAGATTGAATGGAATCAAGCAAACTTTTGTATTTCAACCCAGCATTCCCAAGTGTTCTGATAACAACTGAATATGATATTTCGCCCATATAATTATTTTAAATGCATCATTAAACAATAAATTTCAGGCTGCAAATTTACTAATTTTATCTTTCTCTGCATCCTCTTTGTAATATGATATTTTGATAGCGGAAACAACTTCATATCTCTCAATATTTCAATGTATTTACGCCTTTCGCTGTAAAATTCAGAAGCAACCGTATCTAATATTGTTACCACAGTAAATGCCACCATCCCTTCATACCACCTCTTGTCTCTCTTATCTGACATCTGACTTTTCATCGATTCAACCAGCTTCAACTTGTCTTCAACAACTTTCCTTTTTTTCTCCAAACTTATGCTCCGACTGATTGAACCGTCCCTCAAAAGATAGTTGTAAACTACCGTATCAACTGATGTCACCCGGTCAGCCTGTGTCAAAATCCTCGGTGTCCACTCTGTATCCTCAAAATATATACCTCTCTTAAACAAGTTCCCATCTTTCTTCAACAACTCCGACTTGATCATGAACTGAACCACATAACAGGCATAACCGAGCCGGTCCGTCAAAAATGTCAAGCCATCCGTAATCTCATCCCGGTAATCAACAAACGGCTTGTAATCCTTATACGGAATGAAAACATTATAGTTTTCATTTACATTCTGATAGTTAAATCTAAGAATATCAAGGTTTTCTTTCTCCATTTTCTCAACCAACGCCTTCTCAACATCTGGTTCCAAATAGTCGTCAGAATCCACAAACTGAATGTACTTACCTTTGGCAGCCTTGATCCCTGCATTACGTGCGCCGCTCAAACCTTGATTTTCCTGATTTATCAAAATAATATTTGAGTATTTGCCGGCATACATTCTTGCGATTTCGCCACTGTCATCGGTCGAACCGTCGTTTACAACAATTATCTCATAATCTTCATTATCAATATCTTGACAAACAAGACTATCCAAGCATTTCGACAGATACTTGGAGACGTTATAAACCGGAACAATTATAGAAAGTTTAACCATGTCTATATCTCAAATGCAATCTGTATAATCTCGGAAAAACAAATCTAAGTCTCATTGACAACTTTTGTTGTGAGAAATCGATTTGACCAAGAACTCTTTTTAAATCATTCTTGTATTGAGGCATTAAGGTGTATTGAAACATTCTGTAAAGAAATTCCCTGTCACAGAATTTTCTGAAACCAGCGTTTTCTTTCCGCCATTTTTCATATTTCTCAATGTAGAATGGTATGTGCTTCTCAAAGGGAATGACTTTGTTCATCGCCCTATTCTCTGCATCCTGAATATAATATGCAACAATTTTCGTGTTATCAACGACACATTTCCCATTAAGCAAAAGCCTCCACCACATATCAATATCTTCACCATGAGTCATTCGCATATCAAACAGCCCCACCTCAATCAATTTTTTCTTGCTGCTACAGCAACAACCAGTCCATATATTGGGATAATTACGCCAAACATCATCAATCAACCCTCTAAAATCACTGTGCAATTCATCAGCCTCAATTGAACTTATATCACATTCCTTTTCAATGGATTTATATCTCAAACAGTACAAACTTGCATTTGGATAATCGGATATTAATTGAACCAATGTACCTAAATAATCAGTACGCCACCAGTCATCTCCGTCCAAGAAAGCGATATATTCACCTCTCGCTGCAATAATTCCCGCATTTCTCGCAGATGAGACACCTCCGTTTTCCTTTCTAATAATTCTGATTCGCGAATCTTCGATTTTTTTTACAATTTCAGCACTTCTATCCGTAGAACCGTCATCAACAACGACAACCTCAAAATCACGATATTCTTGAGACAATACGCTTTCTAACGTTGCCTGAATTGATTTTTCCTTGTTATATAACGGTATTACAACAGAAATCATCTCTTACTTCTTAATCTTAATTCGGTTGCAAAGTAAATCAATTTTCCGATACAAAACGGCGTTTTAAACAAAAAAATATATTTCTTCGGAAGCACCGAATAATCAAGTTTTTGCGCAGCCGTCCTCGCGTCTGCACGTTGCGTTTTGCCATTGAAATAATACTGTTTTATCCAAACAGCACTCCATCTCTCAATAAAAGTGTAAAAAACTGCATTATCCTTATATTTCTCATATTTGTCAACATAATACGGAAGGAAATATTTAAGCGGACGGAGCTTGTTCATCGCCCTGTTTTCAGCGTCATAATTGTAGAAGACAAGATATTTGTCGTAAAAAGCCACAGGAAAATTCAGGATTATCCGATACCACATGTCGATATCCTCGCTGTATTTTATCCTCTCGTCGAAATATCCGGCTGTATCAAACGCCGACTTTCTGATGACCACCGACGACGAACAGAACAAATCAGAGGCACGCCCCGGCATTTCAAAATAATCTCCGACTATGCCGCGGAAACCTTTTTTCAACCCCGTAGGTAGTTCGTGTATGAGTTCCCCTGCAAAAACCTCGGCGAAATTCACGCCCCACATCGCCGCCTGCGGGAAATCATCTATCATCTTCTTTTGCTCATCGAGATAATCAGGAGCCATCGTGTCGTCCGCATCCAGCAAAGCCACAAATTCGCCTTTTGCTTCTCTGATCCCGAGGTTGCGCGCCGAACAGACGCCGCCGTTCTCTTTCTGAATCAGGCGAATCCGTTCATCACGGAATTGCCTTACAATCTCTGCGCTGTCATCGGTGGAGCCGTCATCAACGACAACGATTTCAAAGCAAGAATACGTCTGCGACAGAACACTTTGCAGGGTGTTTGCGATACTTTGTCTCTTGTTATAGAGAGGGATGATGAAGGAAATTTGAAAATTATTCATTTTGAAAAACAACGTTTCACTTTCCCGTCGACCACATCATAAACTTTCCATATCGGCCTGAATAGCAATATTCTCAATTGGTCAAAAATAATAACGCAAATCGAAAAAGAGAGGGTTAAAATGATTAGAAATACGCTTTTGATAAGCACATTGTTTTCCCCAATATATAAACAGCAAGACTCAAACAAATTACCGACAAACTTATACAAACCATTTATGTAATTTTGAATCAAAAATATCGGAAATGTACTTAAAGCAATTGTATTTACAACTTTTGATTTAAAATGGAATGACGCAAAAAACAAGAAAAACGATACACTTGACGCTATCAACAACGGATTATTATATTTCCACGGGTCCCAATGCGGGACACGATGAACACCATCAAGAAAAACCATGCCACCATACAGCGCAGAACAAACAATATATGTGAGAATGAAACCATACCTGCGTCTGTCTATCCACTCACGCGAAACGAATCTTTTCATATATCCCCCAATCAAATACAAATAAACAAATTGCGAGGCGTTGAAACCATCAATATTGAAATAAGGTGTTTTCCAAAAATATCCGAAATACTCATTCATTATCGTGTATAAAATCAAAATAATCAAATACCCCCCCCATCAATTTTCTCCAAAGCTTTATTAATCAATGGTGCGGACAAGAAAAGGACGACATATCCTTGTATAAACCAATTTCCTTTATGTGAAATACACAAAAATGTATTTATTAAAACAGATTTAATATCAAAATTGCAAACGCCCAACATACAATTACATATATAGCACAGCAAACAATAAAAAGCGATAATAAGATAAAAATTCAAAAAACCTTTGACTTTAGCCCTGATTCCGAAATACCCCGACATCAAAATGAAACAATTAACACCGATGTAAATGAAGCTGTTCAAGAACCAAAACTCAATGTCATTGCCACCAGCCTTTCCATTGTAAATTCCGAACAACAGAAAATGATGGCATGTAATTAGTAAAATTGATAATATCCTTAACAATTCAAAACCTGATTCTCTGCTATATACTCTACCTGAAATTAAATTATCCACTCCTAAATTCATTTTTAATTCATGTAAAACTCATTTTAATTTGAAGCGTACACATATACCTTCAAAGGCCAATTACATGGCAAATATACATCAACACTATCGATTGCTTTATATATATCGTAATCAATATATTTATCCACTATTCTACCATCATGAGTTATTATCAAATCGTACTCGCCATTCTTTATGCCACTTTTCACATCAGAAATGTAACGATTCCGTTTTTCCACAAGACAACTATCCAATCCAAACAACTTTGTGGTAATACTTTGTGGCTTGAAACTATAAACAAAAGAACTTACACCATCATCAAAAACAGGTCTGTTTTCAATTTGCAATATTGGAGATAATGGTTCACTACAAAGCACGTTATCAGAATTCTCTATATACGCAGTTAATTTGTTCCATTCCTTGGAATTATCACACTCTTTCATAATAGGAATCTTAAAAATTATTGCATATAATACCGTGACAAGCAAAAGCATTTGTAATGCTACTGAATTCCTTGAAGTTGAATCTAAATTTTCAACAACAAATATTGCAAACACAGGAGCCATCAGTTGAGCATGATATGTAAGATATGCACCATCGTTTGTTCCAAGAGGATATACTAATATAATCAAAACCGCCAAAAGCATATATAGCATTGGATTCTTAAACAGGTCAAAGAACCTGCCATTAGCAACAAACCTCAAACAAATAATTACAGCCAAAATCAACATCGGCAATACAATTTTCAAAGACCTTAGCATTTGGGAGATGGAATAAGTTAAATAACCGTCAGAAACATCTGACGATATATCGCCAGAAAAGCCATACGCAAAAACAGTCTCATAAAAATATAGTGGGAAGATTTTATTAACTACTAATAAAGATATAAAAAACAAAACATGAAACAACACATTACTTAAAAGCATCTTTTTACATCCTTTAAATAAAAGGCCCAAACTAACCAAATACCAACACAAAAAATAATATGTTTTCGTATAAAAAGCCAACAGACTCATGATTCCGACCAATATCATATACTTCCAACTAAAATCATTACGTAAAGCCATTACTATCACAGAAGAATATAAAAAAACGCCAAGACCATCTGGCCTTACGGAGACATTTGTATTTAAATGAAAAAACAAATACAGATTCAACGATAACACTAATGTAATGACATCGACTTTCTTCTCTCTTCTATATAATAAAATCATTAATATCGCACCTATGTAAAAAAGTTCATTAATCACCCTATAAACAACAATAGAATTACCAAATAAATAAACGAATGGTAACACAACCAAATTGAACAATATTCCATACGAATTATAATATTCAGGATAGGTATCCAATGTGAACGGTTTTACTCCATTTAGCAATAGTGTAGTTGACGACATTGAATGACCTTCCCTAAATTCTATAGGATACGGTTTTAAGATAATATACCAATAATATACAACAAAAGCACAAAGTGCTAAAAGAAACAAAACCTCAAGAATTTTAGAAAATGTTTTGTTTGAATAATTCACAATCTTACTCATAATGTTAATTTATTTCATTGCAATTCACCGTATTTCAAACTATTATTCACTTCAATAATCTCCTTCAATAATTATTGTTTACTTTTTTGAATTTCCAACTCAATTCCCCCTATCCACGCCGCCATCTCCGAAAACGATGAATAAAAAGACCCGTATATCTTCCTCGTCTTCGACAACAACCAGATGTCAACGACAGCATCCTGTATCCCGCTTTCAGTGGCCCTGCTGAAGTCCTTCTCCCTCACCAAAATCCTGTCGCCAAATCTTCCTTTCAGGACATTTATCGTTTCGGCATCATCGGTGGCAAGATAAAACTTGGAAGCGGAATCATCACTAATTATTTCATCTATCTTCTTGACAAACAATTCAAGAGGACTGTTTTCTATCGCCCAAGTGTTGTCTGTGCGGCGGATGTGGATGCCATACGTTTTGTCAGAAAACAAATGCGAAAATTCGTCAATTTGCTTTTGCAACAACATTTCTGGCTTGAACATGTCAACCTTGCATTTATCGGACAACAAACTGCATGTTTCAACATACACATTCCTATTTTTCCTCAAATAGCCAAGAATCAGATCATGAAATGATTTATATTCTTCGGAATTTCCTTCCGGGACATACTTGTCAATGTCCGACTCCTTGAAGCACTCATCAATTCCGAGAAGTTTATTCCATAATCTGTTACGAAACCTTTTGAATCCCTTGCAGGAATCAGCGGAACGTGGATGGAACGTTGCTTCTCCTGTAACTTTCAAATTATCAATCGGTTGGAACAAATTTTCAAACGAGGCACCCAACTCATGATTTGAAATCCAACGGCACAAGACGTTTGTCCCGGCCTCGTTTGCCAATGACAAAGCCCATGCCAAAACTCTCATTCTGTTGGCCAAACCGCCACGCGGACATATTATTATCATACCAAAACTCTTTTAACGTTAACGACTCCGTCACCTTGTCGGACGCCGCCCCCCCATGCCGCAAAAGTCATACCATAAATTTCATTTGCAATATTCGATGTGACTTCTGAATAATCTCCGTAAGGGTAAGCGAAACACCAGACATCCTTGCCAATCATTGATTCGAGAACATGTTTTGAGTTGGATAACTCTCGTCTCTGCTCTTCAGGTTCAAGCCTTGACAAATGGCAATGCGATTGGGTATGCGAACCGATTGTGCAAAGTTCGTCTTTTGATATTTCCAACAGCATTGCTTCATCCATCATCAGTTCCTCGTTCTTTGAAAGCCAATCAACATTATTTGCACTCAGCAGATTCTTAATCTGAAATTCGTTCAATGAAGACATTTTTCTGTCAATCGCATCGAATGAATTTTTCTTTTCATCATCATTTTTGCAACTGTAAATTGTTCCGTCAGACAAAACAACCGAATCATTTTTGCAAATCAATTCATCAACAGCATATCTCCACAAAACTGATTTTCTCTCAACATTGTCTGTCGCAACAAAAATCGTGAACGGGCAATCATATTTCTTCAATATAGGGTACGCGACTTCAAAATTATCTTTATAGCCATCGTCGAAAGTAAAACAGACGAATTTGTTCCTGATTTCTTTCTCACCATTTAAAATTTCAAACAAATCCTTCATTGAGATGAACTCATTCCCTTCATCTTTCTTGCCAGCGATTAATTTCTCAAAACGTTCCGGTGTGATTTCATATTCGTTATTGCCACGAAAGAGACTGACATCTGAAGTAACTCTGTGAAACTGAAGCACTTCACCAATTACCGGATGAGTGAATTCATAATATTTCCTGCGAAGCTTCCTAAACATTGCTATACGAAATTATCGCCGTCACCACCTTGCAGTGTAAAGTCATCAACCAACACAAATTCAGAAGGATAACTAAATGAAACTCTCGATGTCTTTAATTTTGATGACAGATTATATTGTTTCAAAAACAGAGCCAACTTCTCATCTCTGGTTGACACTGTCGGATTATTGTATGCAACAAGATGCTCCGCAACAGACGTAAAAACGACATCAGCCCTATCATCATTATAATACAGATATTTAACAGAAAAACCATTATTAAGAAATCGCAGTATATATAATCCAGCCAATTCATCTTTCACTACAACCTTCACCACCAACATTGTAACAGATGGAACAACAGACGAAAAACGACATCTATCGTCAACCCTATTAGTCAAAGGAGAACCCTGTAAAAAAGGGTACTGGACAATCCAGTTCAACATTTTTTGCTCTCTGACAAAAGCATCATTTTTCCTGTTTTCAAGAATGAACGAGTATGATTCATCGTCAACATGACGCGAATATTCAACTTTATATTCAAATGCTGATAACTTTTGCATCAGGATGTTTTTCCTACATTTCAATTTAAGCCTTACCTGCTGAATATAATAGGCAAGATTACCCCAAAACGAAGTCCTGTCAATTTTTCCGGGACAGAAATTGTATTGAATTGAATATGACGTATTCAGCCCGAGGTATTTAAAAATTTCGACGGTCTCTTCAGCTCCTTCCATATCGAAGAAGTTACCATCACCATAAATCTCGGCGAGACTTCCAACCACAATCAACCCATAGCCTCTCCCTGAATATTCAGGCTTGCAATACAGCGTTGAAAACCACCAAATCCTTTTTCCGTCATAAAATTCAGGGAAAGCCGCGGTATAGGCAACAAGATCATCATCCACATACAAAGCTGCGACAACTGCATCGTCATCTCTCAAATATGGATTATTGACAATCGCAAAAGCCCTTGCCGGAGCAATCACCTCATCAGTCAATCCATCGATCGATTGATTATGGAACAACCATCTTTTCAGGTCATTTGCTGTAAAACATTTTATATCAACATCTTCCATTAGCAATGTCTTGCAATTGCATCAACAATGGCACCTATGTTATTTAATTTGACAAGTTCCATCATCTTGAACTTTACGCCAAATTCTTTTTCTACTTTTTCGAGCAGTCTCATAAACGACAGAGACGTCCATGTATCAACCACCGCCGGAGTCATCTCATCAAAAAGGACCAAATCATTTTTTTCAAAAGACTCACGAACCAATGGTGTTAATTTTTCAACTATTTTTATTCTTTCCATTACATTACCATTTGTTTCAACGCGACACGATCAATCTTTTCGGATTTATTCAACGGAAAATGTTCCTCAAATAAAATCCTCGACGGAATCATATACGCCGGCATTTTCGACCGCAAAAATACTAATAATTCCGATACGTCAAACTTTTTTGACTCAATAAATAACGCAATTTCAGTAAGACTATTTTCATTTTGAAAAGCAATCGCAACTATCCTCTTCTCATTTTTGAAAAAGTAACGGGCATGAAACTCAATTTCACCTAATTCGACCCTAAAGCCTTGAATTTTTGCCTGTTGATCGATTCGACCGCAATACATAATATTTCCTGACTTTTCCATAAAGCACAAATCTCCCGTGTGATAGAAACGAAGACGTTTGCCCTCATGCTCTTTTTCGAAGAATGCTGATTTATTTTTATCAGAATTATTCCAATACCCTAATGTCAACTGGTCGCCAGCAATGCAAAGTTCACCCTTTCCTCCACTACTAATGACTTGTCCGTTCTCATCAATAACAATTGCAGTAATATTCGCCAATGGTTTACCAATAGAAATGATACCATTGGATGACAAATTTTTCCCATTACGATTTAATTTGTAGTAAGTACAATATATCGTAGCTTCAGTCGGCCCGTAAAAATCATAAATTTCTGTGTTTTTTGCACACTTGAGCCAATCTTCAATCAAATCAACAGGACAGGCCTCTGCCGTGAGAATGCATGTTTTCATTGATGAGGCGTCAAATTCATCAAAATAAGGACGCAAATATGTCAACATACTTGGAGCCATTACACTGAATGTGATCTTCTGTTCCTGAATCAATGACGCCGCACACAAATATTTAACCTGACCGTACGGAACAGTATATAAACATGCCCCTCGTGTCAATGTTACCAACACATTTTGCACGCTCACATCAAATGTCAAATCAAAAACCTGCATACAGCGGTCTGTTTCATCAACTTTAATGCCAGTCTTCCAAAAGGAATCCATAAATGATGCAATATTTCTTCTTGTAATTTGAACACCCTTTGGTGTCCCTGTACTTCCCGATGTAAACAGCAGATATGCCAATTCGTTTTCATCAACTTCCGCCCAGTTGTCCAAGAAATCGCCCGAATAAACCAATTTGGACGAGCAAATCAGCTTGCTGCGGTTTTCCGAGGCCCACTGGCTGTAAACCGAATCACCACTTGAATCTATTATGCAATTCAGCCCGACCTGTCCGACGATTCCGAGATTCCTCTCCAAGGGCTGGTTCGGGTGAAGCGGAACGTACGCCTTCCCCTCCATCCAGAGCGCAAAAATCGAGGCGTATGTCTCAATGTCGTCATGGATTGCAATGCCGACAACCTTACCCTCAACTGACACCAGTTCTCTCCGAATCTTGGAGATGCATTCACCGAGTTGACGGTAGGTGAAATATTCATCATTGATATAGAAAGAGTTGCTATATGATTCTTTTTCAATATTTTCACACAAAGCAACTAAAATATTTCTTTGGAAAAAGTTACCGTTCATTTTTACATTTTGCTTTAAATATCAACAATATTTTTAACAAAAATCTGTGTGAATAACTTATGCTAAACAGCATAAAACTATAATTTTATCGCTTTTGTTTTAGTAATCCAAGAATAACCATGATATCATATTGCAATATGTAAATCTAATTATTGCCACCTCCATTAGTATTAGTTATCACCATAAATTAAACTGTTAATTAAGTCAAGCCATTTACTCCCCGAATACTCAATACTGAATCGTTTCACTGCATTATATGCATTAAATGCGATTTTTTCTCGCTTTTGTCTGTCTTTTGCAAGTTCTATCAGTGCCTTTGAAAACTTTCTTTCATTCCTATGAGGAACAATAACGCCATTTATGCCACTTGGGGAAAGAATCTCATAAACGCCAGCACTGCAATCAAATGCAATTGCAGGCAAACCAATCGCCTGCGCCTCCATCAAAACCAATGGCCATCCTTCAGATTCAGATGTCAAACATAATATTGAAGCTTTTTTCATTAATTCTCTAGAATTGTTAACCCATCCTAAAAACGAAATCCTTTTCAAACCTAATTCCTTGCTTAAATTCTCAAGAAATCCTCGATCCGGGCCATCTCCTGCAATCACAAGTTTCCACTCAGGGATATTGTCTTGCGTATCTTTCCAAATACGCAACAACCTGTCAACCCTCTTGTCGGAATTAAACAATCTTCCAACATACAATATTACTTTATCCCTTTGGGAATACGAGAAATTTTCAGGAACATCTTCAAAATTGTAAATAACCTTAATTTTCGAGTTTTCTTCAGCAATTCCCATTGCTTTGGTTAATTCCTCCTTATATGCATTACAAAGACATGTATATGCATCAGCAATATTATAAATTTCTCTATATCTACTTACAAATTTATCACGAAATTTATAATAAAGAATATTTTTTATAAAAAGCTTGGTAGAAATATACTTGATTTTATTAATCAACCCTTTTTTATCTTTCTTACGTTCAAGCCATGTGCGAACCTCGGCAAACGGCATACATTGAAGTGTAAAAATAAATTTGCAACCTAATTTCTGCTTTATGAATTTAAAGTAATCATTATAAACATGACATACAAAAATATCAAGATGCAAATTATTATCCTTTATAAAATTCACAATTGTATACGCCATTGCTTCCGGAGTTTTAAAGCTATCTTCCCCCATCTCCATAACTTTAAATTTACAATCTTTTGTTGCTGGGTAGGAATTCTGGGCGAACGTTTCACATATAACATAAACATTGAGCCCATTATCTGATAAATAATTACCAATGTCTATAATGTTTTTTTCCACCCCACCCATAGGGAATTCGTAGCATATAAAACCTATTGAAATTTTATCATACTTTACATGCTTCATAATTTCAAAGTTATAATTTATTTACTTTTTTACAATTGAATAATCATTTCACTTATCTATAAAAATATTTTCCACCATGACTTCTCTTATACCGCACATAAGCCGTCGCAATTAACGAAAACAACAAGAATGAATGCGTCAGCATTAATGTTTGCACAGGAGCCACCGTCCTTATAACTCGACGGTTCAAAGCAAAATACGATTGTCTAAGAATCATTAAAGCCTTTTCACGCTCTTCGCTTGTAAATTCATTGCGATGTATTTTATAATCGGCCGTAAGGTAAATAAGATTAAACAGCCTTTGCCATGCCAGCGCCTTTACTTTATCGTCCCGTTCCGGGAAATAATCACACACGAACTGTTCAAGTTGCATGTCAACCAACGTACGGTCAAACATTCGGACAGAAACCTTAGTGGAGGTGCCATCATTACTACGATATAAATACCTCACATCACAAAAGGCAACTTTATTAGCATTATATTCTATTAGACGCTGCGAAAACTCATCAGAATTCATGTATGGTCCGAACAGCACACCTTCCGTCAAAGATTTACGGTATAAAGCACCGTTAAGCGAACTCGTCCATCCACCTATATTGTCAATGCATACTTGCCGACCTTCTAACACTTGTGACATATCAAAAAACTGATCGGGAGTCATATAATCCACACCATTAATTCCATTGACGCATCCGACAAAACGGGACATTACCAAATCCGCACCTGTCTCTATTTGACGTTGCACCATCCTTTCTATATATTCCGGCACAATTACATCATCTCCATCAATAGGCATCACCCATTCCGTCTCGACATATTGAATGGCATATTTGCGAACCAAGTCAGCCGAACGTTCATTCCTTTTAAAAAATCCTTTAAATCTTTTATCTTGAGAACAATAACAATCAATAACCCTTTGGCTTTCATCCGTACTACCATCATTCACCAAAAGGCATACCCAATTTGTGTAAGTTTGAGCCAAAATTGAGTCCAGAGTCTCCGCCAGATAATGCTCAATATTATAAACAGGGACAATAATTGTAACTTCCGCACTCATTTCACCGCATGTTTAATTTTATATGCAATCGAAAACATTTCCGAAAACAATCTCCCCATAATCGGATTGACCAACATTCTTGAAATTCCTGTCATACATGGCTTTATTTCATTTAAAAGAGTGTGGTTTCTTCTTAATAAACAGTAAAATTCTTTACGTTCCTTAAAATTTGAACGAACTAATAAAACCGGCAAATAATTAATATAATCATTAACGGCAATCTCACGAACAATCTTTTCAGCCCACCCATCAACCTGCTCTTCAGAAAGACGCAGCAAACAACTACCTGCGACAATGGAAAATTCATAAACCTGCTTGCCTTGGTATTTTTTCTCAAAAGTTCTACACAGCGAACCTTGATTGTGCCAATAATCGTATCCGAACAAAGTCGAGCCGTCAACTCTTGCAGCTGACAACAAGGCTTTGGGGACATACCAAGAATCCTCCCAGCTCACATCAACAGGGAAAAGAATATTGTTATCAATCAAGTAATCTCTCCTGTATAAAAACCTCCACACAAAACCGATTTCTTCCCTGAACCCGCGACCAAAATTATGTTTTACAAATTCAGCACCTGTTGTACAAAAACTTGTCTTGTAATTATTCGTTTCCTTAAAAGGGACTCCATCATTGTCTAAATCCCTGAAATTAAATGTCAAAACATCAAGACATTCCGACTCGCATTTTTCCAACAACGCAAGTGCTGATTCTGAAACGATGTTATCATCAGCATCAACATACCAAATATACTTGCCTCTTGCTTTTTCCAAAGCAAGATTACGGACACCACTCTGCCCCAAATGTCTTTTTGAATCAACAACTACAATGTTACTGTATTTACCCGCATATTCATTTAATGAATCAATCGTGCTGTCAGATGACATATCATTTACACATATTATCTCATAATCCGCAGCTGGTATCAGGCTGTTCACTATAGAAGTCAAAGACCTGTGCAAATATCCTTCAACATTATAGCAAGGCACTATAAACGAAATCCTAATCATAATCTACATATCAAACTTTTAAATTCTCTTTTCATTTGGGTCAGATATATTTTCATACCCAATATCAATGACGTTTTACAGATTGGCAAAACTTTCTTCCATGCCAGACATCCTAATCCATTGTTTCTACACAGTTCAAAACCCCATAACGACGTTTCATACAGCTTGTCAATCAGAACCTTGTTCCTTGTATATTCATACATTTGCCTGAAATCGACCATTGTTTCCATCCATCTGTCCACATTTTTTTTACTTGCGCTAACACCACCGTCTTGAAGATTGTATTGTCCACCGCAGAAGCTCATAAATCTACCCTTACCTGTCTCCAACAGATGAAATATTTCTATTGTATCACAGTAATTATCATAATGTTTCTGCCACTCAAAATCATACACATCTTTACGAAAGAGCATAGTGAGTGGCTGCCCGATATTAGATTTCATAAATAATTCCGAGGTAACATCAAGATCCTCACCATTAGATTCAGAATATGGTTGAGGATAAAACATCCTTTTTGATTTTATTTCATAAATCCTTGAATTATGAAAGCATACCGAATACTCCGGATTCGCCTCCATGAAATCGACTTGTTTCTGAAGTTTCAGCGGGTCGGTCCAATAGTCATCGCCTTCGCAATAGGCGATGTATTTGCCTTTCGCCCTTTTGTAATTGAAGAAATCAATGTCGCCGGCGTGTCCGTTCTGAAACTGATTCACCTCCTCGTAAATCGGGAAGATCAAATCAGGATATTTCGCCTCATACTCTCTGATTATTTCTGTCGTGCCATCGGTGGAGGCATCGTCATGGATGAGAATCTCTATCGGGAAATCCGTCTTCTGCATCAGGAAACCTTCAATGGCTTTCCTGATGAACGGCGCATGGTTGTATGTTATGCAGCAAACGCTGACCAAAGGTGTATCTGCACTCATTTGAGAACAATTTTATAATAATCGTTGAAATTATCAGATATTCTCAACATTTGCTCAATTGAATTGAATTTCACTATTAAGACACCTACTGCTGTATTTGAGCCATGATATGGCTCCACAGCATCGCCTTTTTCAAGGTATAAATTTTCCTTTACTATACAACCTTTCAATTCATCCAAATACTCTATACCATCAAAAACACCACCACTTTGGGAATACACAATCAAATTGCCATATAACCCATTGTCAATCACTGGTTGACTTTTATATGTAAAACCCAAAGCTGAATCTATTGCGTGGTCATAAAAGTCATATCCAGTTTTACATCCAATTGCTTCTACATTATAATGACCTCCATTTCGAGCGCCAATTTCAACGATATATACTTTATTGTCTTCCCCTATTCTAACTTCAATATTAACTCCTCCTTCATTAAATCCAACAAGTCGCAAACATCTTTCAACCTCTGACGTAACCTTATCCATCATCGTTTTATCAAGCACACTTGGATATGAAGTTCCCAACGGTTCGACATCTGCATGTTCATCTCCGAGACATATAAATTTCAACTCACCTTGGGAAAAAAAAGCATCACCTTGTAATTGATAACCTCTTTTATCTATAAATTCCTCTATAATGATTCTTTTACATCTGGAATATCTCATTGAGATATCCCAATACTTTTTTACATCGTCAATGGAATTCAATTTATACACGCCCTTACTTCCCGACGAATCAACAGGCTTGATCAGCACGGGGAACGTCAAATCACAGATTTGTGCAATTGCATCCTCAATCTCTGTGCAACATATAAAGTGAGGATAATCAAAACCATTGTCTTTCTGAAATTTTCTGAACAAATCTTTTTCTGACAATATTTTGACAGACTTAGTGGGGTTTCCCGAAAGCCCCAACTTCTCTGCAACATAACTCACAGTGTATGCCGCAGGATCTGAACAGAACGTCATTATTCCATCAATTTTTAGTCTTTCCGACAGCTTCAAAACAGCTGCGCAATCTGTAGTGCTATCATAATATGATTCTTGTGCATATCCATGTCCGACGTTCTCTGGAATATAATCACAAGTTATTACATACAACCCACGCTCTTTTGCCCGTTGAATCACTGGCACGTGCATTTTCATTGCACCTAATATCAATAGTTTCTTCATTTTCGTATTATATTTATTATCCTTTCCACATCATCCTCGTTCAATCCGGGATGCAACGGCAGACATATCACACTGTCGGCCAGCTTGTTAGCCACAGGCAGATTTTCAATGGCAGCTGATTTGTAGCTTCTGTATGGCGAGAACGAACTAATCAACGGATAGAAATATCTTCTGCCCAAGACGTTGTTCTCCCGCATTTTCGCATAAAGCTCGTCGCGTGTCATGCCGTATCTTTTCGAATCGACAAAGATAGGGAAATAACTGTAATTATGAACAACATTCGGCAAATCATCGAAAAATTTTATCCCGTCAACGTTTTTCAAGGCCTTGCGATATTTCTCAACCACTTCATGACGTTTTTCAATCGCCTCGTCAACGTGCTTCAGGTTCACGAGTCCGAAAGCGGCTCTCACCTCGTCCATCTTGCTGTTGATGCCGGGGGCGACGACCACCGTCTCGTCTTCAAAACCGAAATTCTTGAGATAGTCGATTTTCTGCTTCATCTCGGCCGAACGGCAAACCAATGCGCCGCCTTCGACAGTCGTGTAAGTCTTTGTCGCGTGAAAGCTCAAAGTGCTGATGTCGCCGTATTCGAGAATGCTTTTCCCATTGATTCTCACGCCAAAAGCATGCGCCGCATCATATATCACTTTAAGGTTGTAACGGTTCGCGATCTCACTGATACGTTCCACATCACACGGGTTTCCATAGACGTGAACCGGCATTATGGCCGATGTCCGCGGAGTAATCGCCGCCTCAATCTTGTCGGGGTCGATGTTTCCTGTTTTCGGGTCAACGTCAACGAAAATGGGCTGAAGTCCGTTCCACCAGATGGCGTGCGACGTGGCGACGAAGCTGTACGGAGTGGTTATCACCTCCCCTGTTATCCTCAGAGCCTGTAAGGCCGTTATGAGGGGCAAGGTGCCGTTGGTGAAAAGCGAGATATATTCAACGCCAAGATACTCAGCGAGTTTCTTTTCAAGCCGTTGGTGCATCTGCCCGCCGTTGGTGATCCACTTGCTGTCCCAGATCTCCTGAAGATACGGAACGAACTCCTCAAGTGGCGGCAGAAGCGGCGACGTGACGGTTATCTGTTTGTTATTCATAAATTCAAAATCTATTTTATCACAAGCCTGAATATTATTTTTCTGCTCAATTTTGATGTCACATTCCATTCCTGCTGCGCAACCAAAATCGTCCTTGCCAAATTCAGCCTCGATTTTTCAAAAAAAGACAACTTTGTTTTGTTAACACATTTATAGACAAAGACATTCAAATCCGAAATCGACTGTTTCGCCGAACTGCTTATCCTGTGGCCATGACGCACGAGATTTATCATGCGAAGATATTCAGAGCCGTTGAGTTTTATAAATGTGTCCGCCAAAGACGGTGTCAATGCGGAGATATAAACCGCAAGATTCCATAGAATCGCCTGGTCTGCTGATTTCATCGTCGTCGTGACAGCACCGGGATGTTTCATATACATATAATCGCAGTCGCCGACACACACGATGTTTCCGAACTGAAGGTGATGATATGTTATGACTGAATCGACATAATGCTTTCCGTACAATTCAACCGGGTTCGCATCAGGATTACGTCTCTGCACGAACGCCGGATTCAGAATGAAAAGTTCATTTCCGATGTATTCTTCTTTTGTCAGTATCCGGCCATCTTCAAATTTCTGTTTGTGCCAAGGAGTCCCGCTGTCTTCAGGTGCGCCTTCCACAAGTTCGCAGACGTTCTCCATGCACAGGCTGCATTCCGGATGCTTTTCGAGCATCATCACCTGTTTCTCATAGACTTTTGAACCCTTACGGAAATAATCGTCGGCATCGACATGGGCGATGTATTTGCCTTTCGCCAATTTGTAGCCGTTGCATCTGTTCCAGCCGCTGCGCTGCGAGTTGTTGGCCGGGTCGCACTCATCGGAGTTGCATTGCGAAGCCGTTATGAAAGGATACTTCGCGGCATATTCCTGCGCCAGCTCGAAAGTGCCGTCGGTTGAGCGGTCGTCGCTCAAGATGATTTCGTATTCAAACGGAATGTTCTGGGCAAGCACGCTGTCAACGCAACGCCGCAGCTCGGAGCGTTGGTTGTGGGAGATGATGATGACGGAAAGAAGCGGTGATTGCATTTTTATTTCTTCAGGTTGCATTTTTATTTCCTCAAAGAGGACTTAATCCTCCTTTTTAAAAACCTACAATAATTTTTTGTAAATGCTTTTATTCCAATAATTTCACAGATAATAATTAAATATTTACATGCAAGAAATCCATCACACAAATACAGATTTTTCCATGTTTCAAAATACCAAAACTTATCTGTTTCTGAAAGTTTGAATTTCTTTTTATAATACCCGGCACCTTCCAAATCCTGCTGCAATCTTATGAGGCAAGATTCTGAATTTTTAGTTCGTGTGAGTGAGCCATTCGTAACAGAAATACAATACGCCGTTAAATCCACTGCATCATATTTTTCCGAATAAAACGCCACTTTAGCCATGAAAACAACATCATTGCCATATCTTACCTCATTGAATTTTATCCCGTGTTTTTTTAAAAATTTAAAACTGAATATTTTCCCCCAGGGACAAGAGTACATCAAGACTGATTGATAATTTTTATTCTTTATTGCAATGTCAACTCTTTCCGTATATTCATCCCCTCGGTGTCCGTCAGTCCCGTCAATAAAATTAATGCTATCAGCCTTGAAAAAGATCACGTCTGCATCTTTGTCAACACATCTGTCCATCAGTTCAGAGACGCATTCATGGAAGAAGTCATCTGAATCCAAGAACACAACCCACCTCCCCGTTGCGTGTTCCAACCCGACATTCCGGGCATAGCCCGCGCCTCTGCCTTCTTTTGTGAGATAGACTTCGGTATGCGGCTCGCCCGTTCCGGGGAAATGCCCGAAATCGACCTTGCCGGCATCAGAATTGTCGTCAACAACGATGATCTGGATGTCGTCGCGCCGCGGAATGGAATCCAGACACTTGCGGAGCAGCTCCGGGGTGTTTTTGTGGGGGATTATTATGGAATAGTTAATCATTTAAAAAGTCATTTAAAATTAGTATAAAAATCAGTACGGCATTGACCTGTTATCAGACAATTTGCGTATGTCAAATCCTATAAAGCCTGTCTATTCAACCACAGCGACAAGAACTTGTCGTATATTTCATACACTCCTCCGTTTTGAGTGATTATCTGCTTGTCTAACAGCACCTTGCTCACCTTTTGCACACTGCTTGCCGAATCAAGATGATGCGCTTTGATGAACTTGCTGCCGGTTATCTGGCTCGCTTTGCCTTCCTGGCCTATGGCCCTTAACAGCGACGCCTGCTTGACCGACATCTGTATCAGCATGTCCTGATATGTCTGCGTATATGATCCAAGTATCTGCTCCAATGCCATGTCAACCATCTCGAGCTGGCACTGACTTCCTTCAGGTGTCAGTGAATACAGTTCATTCAGCATCTTCTGGACATACCACGTTGTGGCGTCGAACCTGTCGTAAATCATTTCAACCACCCCGTCATCAATCTTTTTGCCGTTCGCCTCGAAATGGTGTCTCGCGAATTTCACATATTCATCCAATGCGATAGGCGGCAGGTTCATCACCGAGACGCTCTGATAGAAGGGACGCGCCGGCGACGAGAACATCTCGTTCATGATATGCCGCTGCGACCCTGAGAACACAAAGACCGCATTCCTGCATTCCTGCACAAGCCCCCTCAACATTGCCTCTGCATTCGCTTCGGGGTAGCTGGATATAGCCTGGAACTCGTCAATCGCCACGATGCACGGCCTTTCAGCCTGCCGCAGATACGAGAATATCTCCTCCAACGTAAACACCGGCCGCTTGATTTCGCCAATCTCCAAGTTCCAGCTCGCATTCCCCATGCCGTCGAGCGATATTCCCGTGCGCAATGACGTCACGATGTTCAGAAACTTGTCAATGGCCTTCTGCCCCCACGGCCTGAGTCCGCGCACTATGACCTGCCCCATCTGGTAAACCATGTCAGACATGTTTTTCGTCGCATATATGTCAACAAGGAATGTGTTGTAGTTTTTGCTTACATTTTCCTGATTGAAACAATGGTGCAACAGCCCTGTCTTCCCCATTCTCCTTGGCGAGATAAGTGCCACGTTGTTGCCGTTGGTCAGCAATCGGGTCAGCTGCTCACATTCTTTCTTTCGGTCGCAGAAATACTCCGCCGACTCATAACCGTATGTAACGAAAGGATTTATCTTTATCGTCATGGCTTCATTATGTTTTTACGCGACAAAAATAGACATTATTTTCAATTCAATCAAATAAAACCACGATTTTTTATCCAAA
>JAUNNU010000001.1:0-24654 GCA_030537295.1 Bacteroidia bacterium | reverse complement strand
ATAATAATGGGTTAAAACGGTGTTCTTAAAAATTTTGGTCACGGTCTGTAATCATGCAACAATGAAACTCTTTTCATCAACAATGTCAATCAACTTTCTCCCGTTTTCAAAAGTATTCATCATCACTATCGGACTGAAATTCTCTATTTTCAATGTTTCATCCGAACTCAATATGAAATGCAGAGGTACGTCACCCATAAACGAAGCCCATTGGCTGTACGTACTCGGCGGGCCAATAATATAATCACACCTGCTTAACAAACACAAATCCGTAATTGCGTCTGTTTCAGGTATTTGCATAATATCCAATCCTGAATTGGAATAATTATATGCCTCATTCGTGCAAACGACAAATCTGCACTGTTTTTGATATTTGTCGGCAAATTGGTTTTTCAATGAAAACATCATCTTTGCATAAGTGTCATCATCATAATAGAACTTGCCATCACGCCATTGCTTGTAATCGCCTCGACGAACGTGGACACCAATTGTTATTCTATCATTACCCCCCCCCAAGAAATCATTAACTTTTTTCAGAATAACATGGTCAAAAGCGAACATACCTTTTATTTCATTCTTATATTCCTTTACGAAAGAAATATCACCACCATGTTTCCATCCGTCTATCGACTGGATCCTGCAAGCACGATATTTATGCAATCCAAGTTCGCCTGATATTTTTCTGTTGGCATCTTCAGAAAAATGTTGTATTTTTTCGATCAACCTTTTCTTATGCCATTTTTTCTTGGTCAGCCAAAACTTCACATACTTGCTTCTCTTTATTCCGCCAAAATTTTTCAAATAATCCTCATCGGCGAACAAGACATGCAATTTGGCTCTGTTTTTCATTGCATAAGCAATTGCCGGAACCAGTGACCAAAGCCTGTTGCACAACTGACCTGAATGTTTACAATATAACAACATTTTTCACAAATTAAATTTCAGTTTATAGCCAAACCATCCCTCCTTTGACATTTGCATCACGCGATTTTTTCACCATCTCAAAAAAAGCGAGCTCACTCTTCAATCGTTTGACTTTGGAAAATTTCAATTTCAAATATGCTTTTTTAATACTTTTACATGTTGAAATAATAAATGCATCAATATTGATATTTGAAGTAATATCGCCGAACTCTATTCGTCGAGACGTGTCATTTTGCTTGAAATTCTTATTTCTGTATTCATTTTCATAACCTTTACGAAACTCTCTGTCGTGACACATGGTGCATTGGGTGTTGACGACAACCCTCATCCCATGATATTTAACTCTTTGGCAGTAGTTATTATCCTCTCCATAGTGTTTGAAAAGACTTGTGTCGAAGCCGCCGACTTTCCTGATACAATCGGCGCTTATCATCCACGATGCCGCACAGAAAAACCTCACGTCATAGACATCCTTGGCATTACCCAAATACAAATCCGACAAATAATCATTTGGCATGTCAGTGACCGATTTATAATCCATTGCGGTTTTTGCGGCATTGAGGTTTATCGGACAGGCGACGCCGATATTCTCGTGTTTTTCAAAAGATCCGACTAATTTTTCAACCGTATCATTCTCAACCCAAGCATCCTGATTCAGCAAGAAAACATAGTCGGCACCGTGGTCGATGGCGTAGCGTATCCCGATGTTGTTGGCCTTGGCGAAACCGAGATTCTCCTCAGAAGGAATGACAACTGCCGTCGGAAATTTTGACCTTATATAATCCACTGCGCCGTCGGAAGACGCATTGTCAACAACGATCGGAGTAACCGGAACCGACGATTCCAGCAGGCTTCCGATACATTTGTCGTACCATTTACGTCCGTTGTAGGTGACTATTACCGAAAAAATTTTCATAGAACGACCGTTTCTGAATCAAACATTATCCTTCCCCATGAAGGATTCCACTGTACGACATTCTCATTCTGATTGACATCGGTCCTCTCAATTCTGAAATTAAGAACGTTGTGTACAATATCATAATCTTTCTGACCGGTTGTATAGTCTCCAATCCCTGTAGAGAATGACATCTTGTAATCACCGTACGCCAAATTATGATTTTTTATCGTCAAACCTATCTTTTTACGTTCACCAGCTTTTATTGAGAACGTCTGCACATTGGAGACACCTCCGACAGGAACATCGTCCATACCATAAATCGTGAAATTTATTCTCGCATTAGGCACATCACGTGTCGCAAGCATGTCAAATTCCATTTCGATTGGTTCGTTTGATGCGAATTTATTCTTTTGAGAAGCAAAAGCTATTCTCTCGAAACAAACATATTTCAACATATTAGGATTACGCATTTTTTCGGTGATGTCCTTGAAATATTCTTCCTGAAACATATCGAGTGTCATATAATGTTCAACGGCTTCATCAGCTGTTCCAGTGAAATCGACACTTCCGTTTTTAAGCACGATTCCGGTCTTGCATAGTTTACGTACAGATGCCATGTTATGGCTCACGAACAACACCGTTCTTCCTTCACCGCTGCTAACCTCTTTCATCTTGCCGATGGCCTTCTTCTGGAATTCCAAATCACCAACCGCCAAGACCTCGTCAACCACGAGAATCTCCGGGTCGAGGTGGGCGGCGACAGCGAAACCGAGACGAACCATCATGCCCGATGAATAACGCTTCACCGGCGTGTCGATGTAACGCTCGCAACCAGAGAAATCAATAATCTCATCGAGCTTTTGGGAGATTTCATGTTTTGTCATTCCGAGAATGGCGCCGTTGAGATAAATGTTCTCGCGGCCGGTCATCTCCGAATGGAAACCTGTCCCCACTTCGAGCAGGGAGCCGATACGGCCTTTCGCGCGGATTACACCCGTCGTAGGGCCTGTGACTTTCGACAAAAGCTTCAGCAGCGTGCTCTTGCCAGCGCCGTTCTTGCCGATGATGCCAAGGACGTCGCCCTGCTCCACCTTGAAATTGATATCTTTCAAAGCCCAGACATATTCCGAGCTGCCTTTCGTCGAGCGGTCGTTGGTCTCGCCGATTTTAAGGTAAGGATCTTCTTTGCCCAAGACATTGGTGATCCAAAATCTCCTGATATCATGCGCCAACGTCTGCGTTGACACCAATCCCAAGCGGTACTGCTTGGATATGTTCTCAAATTCTATTGCGGTCATATTCAATTATTTTTCAATTTCATAAACAATATAATAATCACTCTTTTTTTTATCTTTATATCCATTGGAAAACATCATCGTTTCCATTTTTGTCAAATTATCTCTCCATTCAAATATTTCTTTCGCACCAAAAGGATGATAAGGCATGAAGAAAATAACAGGGCTATATTTTTTTATATAATCCTCCATAATTTCAACCTCTGATTCATCATCCGGATTCATGAAAAATGATGAATGAAATCGCTTCTCAATATTAAGCAATTCACATAATCCATGTGATCTTTCACCATAAATCACAATGTTTTCAGCATTATAACAATGAATGTCATTCTTCAAATTTTCGTAAACGCGGAAATAATCATTACTTGTTCTTATACCCGCCAACTGCCTGTTATCAATCCTGTACTTCAAATTGTTTAACGATTGTTCGCCAAAAGGATTCCGATAATGCCCATACAAACAGATCAGCACACAAGCAGATATTGTGACAACGAATAATTTTGATTGAACTATTTTTTCAATATTATATGCTAAAAAAGGTATTGTGGATAACAGAACCCAAATTAGCTTCAAAAACCCGGTATCAGAACCTGCTGGATTAACCAAAGACATCAGCATCAGAATAATCATTACCGCCCCACCATTTGAAAACTTGTCAACATCAATTCCATCAAAACATCTAAATATCAAATATATGTACAGAGAAATCAAAAGTGAGCTTAAGAGCAATGATATGTTCCAATTTGCAAAGCCAAATTCGACATTATAAAAAAGATATACCCCAAAAAACAATGAAAACAACACATCAACGAAAATCCTGACATAGAACCGCTGAATCTTTGCACATGATATAATAATCAAAAGCAAACATACCGGTATGTACTTCAATATTATCTTACCATCATGCAAATAATTGGTCAAAAGGTTTTTTAACGAATGTCCTCCTTCATTTGGAATCAAATTGCCATCTTTGATTAAGTTGCCATCTTTGAATAGTCCGGCAATCACAAAGTAAACTATCAACACACAGAAACACACCGCCAAATATTCGAACCATTTTCTCTTGTTTTTCTGAAACAGCAATACAACTACTATTGTTATTGGCAATGATACAATGTTAGGAAATCTAAAGAGCAACGTCAACAACGTAACCACAAACAACATCAAGACCACCTTCTTGGAATAGTTAAACATCCAGTCAACCAAAAGTTTGGAAATACAAATACACATCAGCAAAGTGCAGGAATCTCCATTAAAAATATTCAACGAGAATGTAGGAAGAAGCATGAACGGCAATGACAGGAAACCAACAAACCTTTCACGGCTTTGTTTAGGGACAAACCACACATACGCCAACGTAAAATAAAGTGCATAAAACAACCAATTGCCAATCCTCAAGGCAATCAGAGAGTCTCCGAAACAATTTATCCACAATTTCCCAAGCACTTGGAACCCCACAATCATCCATTCCACTTCATCAGACTTGAAGATATCCAGATAATAGAACGAATCCGTATAATCCAATCCGAAGAAAAGCTGGGAAAAGCTATAACACGCTGCCAAAACAAGTAGCAAAATTTTGGCGTATAACAAGCAAAATTTTTGCTTTCGAAGAAAATTATCTATATTTACAAAATCCATATAATTTCACTTTTATTACAAAACACAAATTGCCGACATCAGTCTCATAACACTAAATTAAAAAGAAAAAAGAAACGAAGCCATCTAACTTTGCAAAATTCAACTCCGCCAACGAGAAATCCTTTTCCTTATCGATGCCGGGTTACCTGCAATAACAACATTTGGTTCATCAATGCTTTTTGCCACCACACTGCAATTTCCTATCACAATGTCATCCGCCAATTTAACACCCTTGTTAATGCGCACATCCCTTGCAATCCACGTGTGCCTGCCAATAACAACATCTTTTGGCGGATTCACCCAAACACCATTTTCATCATAGATATTATGGAAGTCGGTAGTCCATATCTCTATTCCATCTGAAAAAAGACAGTCATTCCCGACATATATCATTGTACCCTTGTCAACCAAAAAAGTCACTCTCTTTTTTTTGTTTGCATTAATCTTCACATTATCACCAATAATTATCTTATTATTGCAATTATGAAATTCAAATCTTGCCCCTCGAATTGAACAATTCTTACCAATATGCAACTCATTACCCCCCCCGTTGTTACCGTATAAAATTTAAAACAAGATTCCCGTAACAAACATGTTTCAGCCATATACATAAAGTTTCCGTATTTTTTTCCCTATAAAGGCCATATTTTTTTGCAAATACAAGAAACAGAACGACTCGCTATATGTCTGACATACTTTATAATACCCATAATAAATTCACTTGTATTTTTCTATTTTAACCATATATTTAAAACCAAGTTTGCGAGGCTGGAAATAATGGAAGTCACGCATTTCGTAACTTAAATCTGCCTGTGTCATATCAGGACATTTCATTTCTTATGCCAAAATCTATTGAGTTTATTTTTTATCTTCAAATATCTCGCGGTCTGATTTTGTGCCATACATTTTTGGCTAATATAAATACCCAAAAGGTTATCCACGTCTTTGCACATAATGCTTTGAGTTTGTGACTACCGGTCAATTTAGCGTATTTACGAGCGCGCTTATATTCCCCTCTATTGTATGCCACGCTCAATAGTAGATGGTAATAAAAACAATACCAGCCGGGTTCGTCGAAAGGAATACCCAATTGATCATGAACATATCTATTCATAATGAGTTCCTTTGAATATTTTCTCTCAATCTGATGGTATTCTTGTGGTTTTGACATTGATCCCTGATAGGAACGATATACAACGGATGGTTTTTCCATATAGTGGAACTTACAATATGGAGCAATCAACATCGCTGTCGGCCAATCTTGGATTGGGATTTCCAAACGGATATAGTCATCAAGGTTGACGTGTTTGTCCATCAATGATTTTCTAAGAATAGTAGTACTGAACAATATCGGGAAACCGCCACCAGAGTCCAAATAATCGCAGACATCAACAACATTTTCCGGAATGAACGAATTAGTTAATGTCATTGTCCCTTTAGCCACATCTAACACATATCTGTTAGTATAGACCAATCCGTACTCGTCATTGGACTCAAGAAAATCAACCATTTCCTGTAGGCGATGTTCATCGCACCAATAGTCATCATCATCCAAGAACGCAATATATTTACCGCGAGCCAGTTTGCAAGTGGATGCCCAATTAGGACCAAAACCGACATTGTGTTCTTGGAAATTAAGTACAATAATATCGGAATATTTCTCGTGATATTGGCTAAGTAATTCACGCGAATTATCTGTAGAACCATCGTCCCCGATGATTATCTCAATGGGGAATGAGCATTCTTGAGCAAGAATAGAATCAATGGCTTGCCCAATATAATGACCGCGATTATACGAGGTCATAACGACAGAGACGAAAGGGGGATTGGTGTTTTTCATCTTATTATAAAATCATCTTTAGACATAATGTGTAACGGCCAACAAATATAACGCTTTATCAGCCAATTAATAACTTTTGTCTTTGGCAAAAGGTTGGGAGTTTTTTTCCAATAAGAAATATCTCTATAATACCTCCACTTAGATAGGAATGGCATATTATAGTATATTATCATCCATGGTTTTGTTGATGCGGCATAGTGAATGATAAGAGGATTGGTTGTTTCCAATATTTGCTTTTGCCATTCGGTAGAAAATGTTGCCAACAGTGTTTTCTGCAAGAATACAATTTGGTAATTGTAGGTAACAGGAATTATCAATTTCTGATCCACTAAAACGCCGTTTAATGTATCTTGGTCATTAAACCAAAGTTTCTCAAAATTGTTCTTTATATAATCCAAGAATTGTTCTCTCAATTTCTTCTCACGCCAGTACTTGAGATTAATAAGCATTGAACCGGAGTTGAAGAACAGACCGTCGTTCTTTAGATCTAATCGTTCATACACATCTTGTCTTGGTGCCCAAATATCCGGTACCACGCCTACGGCATAATTGGAAATATTAATCTCCCACATTTCACGGATGTGACCATTAACAACAATATCACAATCGAGATATATTAATTTGTCTATCGTATTGGGGAGTAATTCAGCAGCGAGAAGGCGGTAATAGATAGAATTTGTCCATTGCTTATTGTACACAGGATATTGAGCAAAAGTTGACTCGTCAACAGAAATCAATTCTATCTGCTGGTGATATTGTTCACCAAGTTTAACAAACAACTTTCTGTCTTTATCCTTTACAGAACTATCGACTATGATATTAACACAAAGTTTTTCCTCTTTGTTATTTTCAAACAGAGAGGTCAGCATTATGCCACAATAGGGGACGAAGTTCTTGTCCGTGGCGCAAAGAATGTTAATTGACTTTGACATACAATTCTTTACATTTAACGATTAAAACAGATAATAAAAACGTTCCTCCAACCGAAATGATTCCATTCAGTAAAGTACCTACACCAACGATTTGTGGATTCAAACCGACTACATAACTCCACATGATCTCTTGAATTATTGAATGTGCACACAATATTTCCAATGAGTTTTTCCCTATCCAGGTACCCCCCCCCAATATACCGGCCAAACGTACAAGCCAAACGGTACAAAAACAATGACCAAAAACAAGCTACAATTATTGATAATGGATAAGCTCTCTTCATATATGAGAAATAACTCATTCCCATTGAAAATTTCACTCCAAGATATACAAAGGGAATTGCGACAAGTACCCACAGCCATAAAGGCAACTTGAAAAATGAATCTCTATTATCTGACACATACTTCCCGACTCCAAAATAGCCCATGCCACACGCACCCATCAACATGCCAAATGGCAGATTGAATATGTATTTCCCCACATAACCGCATACCAAAGTTAAAGAAAGTGCAACTATCAAATAGTGCTTATGTGCATAACGAAAAATCAAATTAAAATAGATGCGGCAAAAAAACATCGCCGGCAAAAACCAAAGGACACCTACATTTGCATACCTAAATACAGACGGATTAGTCGCGACAGAAGAAGGATAAACCAGACCTAACACTTTACTCATTACTGTTGGCCACTGCTGCATTATGGCATGAATAAAAATAATTGCCGAAAGTGTTATGACAAATGGTCTGATTAACCTGAAGAAACTTTTTTTAATAGCAGCACACAATTGCTCTTCCTTAAATAAAAAGCCGGATATTAAAAAGAAGCAGGGCATGTGAAAACTGTAAATAAAGCACCGTAACGGGCTTCCTTCAAGCAAGGAATGACCTACAACCATGGCTGTAACAGCTACGGTTTTTACTATGTCAAGTTCCGGTTTCCTATTCATAATGGCACGCCCAATAATATTTATTTCAAAAATCCATTATTATACTTCATCATTCCTAATGGCCATAAGAGGAAACGTTTGACCAACCAATTCAACGATTTACGACCTTTGGGCAAGGTCGGCAGCATCCACTTCCATAACGATTTATGCTTGTATTCCTTCCATAAAGATAGAAACGGCATTTTGTAGTACATCACATTCCAAGGTTTGATTCTATAAGCATAGTGCATTATGACAGGATTATTTGCTGTTACTTTTATTTGCTCCTGCATTTCCTTCGTTTGCAAGTTGAAGAAATAGTCCGACAAGAACTGTAATTGGAAATTATATTTTAAAGGCAAATCAATCTTCTTATCGTGCAGAACGGCATTGAGAACATCTTGGTCATTGGCAAATAGCCGATTATAATTTTGATTTAAATATGTCAAACATTCTTGGCACACACTATGTTTTCTCCAATAATCTAAATTAATCAGTAAGACACCAGAGTTAAAGTAACCATCTTTTGAAGCATATCCTAATCGTTTTTGACTTTCATCTGTGTATATGTATATATCTGATACACATCCAATAGCCTTGTCTTGTAAATCAATATTGAACACCTCTTTTATACTCCCATTTACGATAATATCACAATCAAGATATAGCAACCTACTTATTGTTTTTGGTAGCAGTTCTGCTGCAAAAACACGATAGTACATAGCAATTGACCAGTAGTCCATTCCTTTGGTGGGGAATTTTCCTAACTGTTCATTGTTAATGAGAACAAACTCTATTTGTTGATTATACGTAATAGCCAATTGTTTGAATTTACTCTCATTGGAGTAAGACAATGGTTGATCTATAATCACATACACAACGACTTTGGAATCTTTGTTATTTTCAAACACAGAGGTCAGCATGATTCCACAATACGGGACATAGTTGTCATCCGTGGCACAAAGGATATTGATGGTTTGATTATTCATAAGATATTATATTAGTATTCCAAAGTGTCTTTCCATTGACCCTGATAGCCAATATACGTGCTTCGTGAAGAATGAAACTTTATCTGTGGAACCAATGTTCCACATGTCAAAAATATGTTGTCTAATGGTTGAAGAAGCATAATTGTGTTTTTGATAAAAGGGTATTTTAAACCAACGAACCATCTTTTTTTGCCATAATGTTAGATGAAAAGTCTTGTCTATATAATCATATACTCTTTTATCTTCTTCTGACGTAATTCCTCTAATTGCGTTACTACCTGTAACTGAGGTGTTCGCTTGACGAAAATATGAGAGATTCTTTCCTACTTTTGCGACCTTCCCATATTGAAGAATTTCACACCAAAAACGATAATCCCCCGCGGACTTGTAAGATAAATAATCTTTAGATACCTTTAAAGCAGCTTCTTTAAGAAAAATAATTCCACTCGCATTCCGAAGTTCACAAATTCGACACATGCGGTAGCGAACATAAGCTGAACCCTTATAAAATCGTGTTTTATGCTCTTTATTTTTCCATGTTTCCTCATCGTTGAAGAATATGTATTGGCATCCGGCAACAACCACATTCTTCTTTTTTTGCATTGCCTTTACCAACTCCTCCAACATATTCAACTCGCAATAATCATCACTCTCTGCTATCCAAATGATTTCACCTTTGGCAAGATGGATTCCTTTGTCCCATTGTTTAAAGGTACTACCGGAATTTTGCTCATTGACGACTATTTGGGACACATGAGGATTATCCTTGTATTTAGCTATTACTTCAAGACTATTGTCCGTTGAGCAATCATCAAGGATGATAACCTCAAAATTCTGATATGTCTGACCTAGCACAGTCTGAATGCGCTGATCCAAATACCGAGCATGATTATAGTTCGGAATAATAACGGAAACAAGAGGGGTGTTATTCATTGTTATGTTCTTCTAATACTTCTTTGGTTATTTGCAAATATTTATATCCATAACGTTGAGTAGGTTCTAAGATTGCTCCCTCTCCCCATTCGTTCCAAGCATTAATATAAATATATTGCCTATCTTCATTGTTGTTCTCACGAGTCCAATTAATAATTTCTCTTAACCATGTTTTATAGTCTTCATCTGTTAATAGGAAAGAAAAGCCTCTAGACCAGGCCTTTCGTGGCGTGTTATCCCAACATGGGAAACAACATTTAAACAACGGTATCCGGTTTGGATAGATATATTTCTTCTCAGCGATAAATTCAGCCGTATTAAATATTACAAAATCGGTTTTAGGAATCAATCTATTGATAGTACGTTCTTCTTTACATAAATTATACATTCCATGGGGGGGGAATTCTGTTATTGCATCAACCTTCCACTTCTCTGCATCGTCTCCGGTAAAATTGAAATTGGAGGATGTAATATAGAAGCCGTCAAAGCCTTCCGTACAAGCCAATTTATTTATTTCATTTACGAAATCATTAAAAACATCTGCAGCGAACAATGAAGGTCGATAAATCATTAATATCGGTTTGTTGCCAATTTTCTCATATCTATCGTCCTTAATATATGGTAAGATATCATTAAAGAACTTTTTTGCGTCTCCTTCGATTATTTTTTGTTCTAAAATCAGTTCAGAATTTCCTCCGTCCCATAATTTAGACCAATTCTCATTCGCCCAACAAAAATGATAATGAAAATCTATTTCCTTGTGTGTCAACCAGTATTCCAATGGCTTCTCCAAAACTTTCTTTCCTGAAAACCAATAGTAATAGAAACAAAAACCATAAATACCATACGTCTTCGCTATTTCGACTTGACGCTCCATTACGCCAGGCATTAATAGATTATAAAAGCCAAAATCATACGGTATCTTAGGTTGATAATGTCCTATATACTGTGGAGCACAAGAAGCGACATTCGTCCATTCCGTAAATCCTTTACCATGTGCATTATCATTTTCCGGAATAGAGTGGAATTGCGTGAGGTAATAGGCAAAGATTTTCACATCCCCGTCTTTTCTTTGATACGGCTTATCTGTAAATGGAACAAAGTGAGATTTATCATTCTTGACCTCCTCTACCCATTTTGCATATGCCGGCCATGAAAAGATACGATGGCGTGCCTTCCATCGCTGAAAATCTTTTATTTTGCGTTTGAGTTTTTTAAACATAATAGGTTATTTAAAAACACCTTCACTTACACCTTTGGTTGTTTGGGTGATTTCATATCTATTTTATTCTTTGATTACTTGTCTGATTATTTTTGCCGGATTGCCTACGACGACACAATATGGGGGCACATCTTTAGTTACTACGCTATTGGCGGCGATTACAGCACCATTGCCAATTGTCACACCGGGTAAGATTGTCGCTTTGTCGCCAATCCATACGTTGTCGCCGATAGTTACCGAACCCTTACAGAACAGTTTTCGTTCGATAGGTGGCACATCCGAAGTAATCTCATCAGTGCTGCCGTGACCGTTGTCGGTGATAGTGACCCAACGACCGGTGAGAAGGTTCTTGCCAATACGCATGTGGCCCATAGCGGTGATGTGAGTGTATTCACCTATATTAAAGCCATCGCCAATCTCCAAAGAAGCATCGAAATGGTCACCCATGTAATTCTCCCATGCCGTTACGATTACATGATGCCCCAACCCACCCCAACCGAGTGAGATGCAATGCGGGTCATGCGTGACGACATCGCTGCCAAAATTAACCCCATCAGCTTGCCTTCACCAATTCCTCCAACATATTCAACTCGCAATAGTCGTCACTCTCCGCAATCCAAATGATGTTGCATTTTGCCAAGTGAATGCCTTTATCCCATTACTTGAACGGACTACCGGAATTTTGCTCATTGATAACTATTTGAGATATATGTGGATTAACTTTGTATTTGGCAATCACTTCGAGACTGTTATCCGTTGATTTGTCGTCCAAGATGATGACCTCGAAATTCTGATAAGTCTGGTTCAGGACCGTCTGAATACGCTGGTCAAGATAACGCGCATGGTTGTAGTTCGGGATGATGACGGAGACTAAGGGCTGACGTCCCATGTTTGATGTGTTATGTTTGATGTCTTGTTTCACGATGTATTATGTTTGATGTCTGATATTTGATATTGGGGAATTCTTTCGCTTTAAGGAAAGAATGATGGCTGTGATGACTCGCATCAGTTCTTCTGCATCAGTCATTAGAAATGAATAAACCTCATGAGTAACATAATCACAGCGAAATAAGACCTTAATCCAATATATTGTTTCGTTACATTCTTTTTGAGCGATAGCTAATTTATGAACGTAGTCAGTTTCACTCTCTGCGCATACTGCTTCACTATACAAAACACCTATTGCGCTACCACTTCTATCAACCTGGTCTGTTTTATTAAACTCATACTTCTCTTTTTGAACCTGCTTCTTCATCGCATCCACCTAAACATCAAAAGCAATGCACTTCTCTTGTATTTCTTGCTGAAACTGATTCATAACTACCTTTTATTTAGATCCCAAATATACAAAAAATAATTGAAATATGCAAATTTATTTATATAAATTTACGAAATTGAAGCAAATTTGCATGAAAAAGTGCCAAATTCTTTCAAAAATGGTGCTTTGGGGTTCATCCATATCAATCCATCACCTTCTTATACACCTTCATTATCTTCGGGCCATAGACTTCTTGGGAGAGGTGGGTGCAAGCGAAGTGCTGGGCACGGAGAATCATGTCCGTTTGGTCGGTGAGACAGACTTTACGGAGCAATGAGGCACACTCATCAACGGTGTTGAAAAGATAGCCTGTTTCACCATCTTTAACTATATCTAATGTCCCTCCGTTTGCTCGGGCAATGACAGGACAACCGTAAAACATTGCTTCTGCCGTTACGCGACCAAGACCCTCAAAATCGGATGCCATAATAAATGCTGATGCTTTTGCGAAATATGGTTTCACATTTTTTTGACAAGGTATAAATTCTATAGACTGTTGGCATGATGTGGCAGTGATTGTTTGCATCAATTCGTCCTCAAAACCATCCTTGATATTGCCCATCAATTTGAGCGTGAACCCTTCATCTGCCAAACGGCTCTTGTCAAACGCCTCAATAGCTCGCAATGTACCTTTGGGCTTCGTCAAGAAATACGAAGAGAACAAAACGTATTTCTCTTTATCCTGCACAAAGACCGCATCGGCCTTTGAGCGGATTGCGTTGTTGATAACAAATGTATTTTCTTCCTTCATTTGCCAATGCTTGGCGATGACAGACGAGATGGCAATTCGAGCATCTGCCCCATTTATTTTCTTGCGCAGAGAATCATATCCGTCATACATCTCCATGTGGAAATCCAGATCGCCAAACTCACGCACATGCCATACGTGCTTAGCATGTAACGCTTTTGATAGTAAGACGCCTACATCATTGGGGCTGGTGTTGGTATGAACAATATCCGCCTTGCGACCTCGCAGAATCTTCTTCACAAAAGACAAGCAAGCAAGATCGCATCGTAACTTCTTGATATAATGCCAACGCCAAGGATGCTTCCAGACATCTAACAAACTATTTTTCTTTAGTTGATAAAGAATATTGAATGGGAATACATAGCAATCCACCCCATGTTCTTTAAGAAAATCATAGCCCACTCCCACACTTGGAAATATAACAATCGGATTGACCTCCTCCTTCATAGAATCAATCATATTCCACAAGGACGAAGTTGATCCTCCCAGAGATGGATCTATAGCGATGTATAAAACAGTAAGTTTCTTGTTATCCATATATTCTATATTGTTTTATTCCACATGAGCATAATCTCGCAACCATTCTCCGGCACGAGAGGAGTCGAGTTTTGCGGCCATTTTCTGCGTGAGCGTCCAGACCGGAGTGAAAGCTTTGTCTATAAGCACACATGTGACCATACACAGTGCGGCTAAGAGGCATACACCAAGTATATTAACACCAACCGAAGATGACATCGTTTGAATATAATAGGCGCTATCTTGGATAACCGTCTTGAATATCAATGGAGACCCGTGAATCAGGTAAACAGCCAGCATAGATGAAGCTACTCCATTAACAAACTTGCTCTCAATCTTCAGGTGCATAAAGAGCACAAAGAACAATATGGCATTCAGTAGCAAAACGATGCTATTATACGGGAAAGCATAAGAATACAGCACGCTCGAAGGGTGGAGAATATAACCGACCACAAGTAGCACATTTAGGAAAACATATAGCATAGCAATGAGCCACACCGATATCCGCTTTATCCTCTCGGCATACAGCCGCAGCGTATCACCAATGGAATAAATCAGCAAGAAGTTCACCAGGTTCTTGCCATCCACAAGTGATGAATCAAATCCTCTCCAACCCACGTAGCATGAGAAATAGGCCAATATCAGCAGCAATACAACACGCCCTGTTACATTGATTCTTCTTAGGAATCCATTCACCATGGGCGACAACAGATAGAGAATCAGATATGTCCGCACATACCAGTAGAACGTATTACCGACAAAGGAGAAGAAGCGAATGGGGTATTGCCGTATACACCGGCTGCGCAACCTCGCATGTAGACGGATACTGCACATACCAGAAACAGAAGATATGATACACGATTATCATATACTGCGCAATGATGCGCAACAGTTCGAAGGCACTATTTCGAGGTTGGATGGGCATTTACATTTTTATCATCTATTTTCAACTCATTCTGCGAAATCAACGAAGAATATACTTTGTAAATCTGCTCCGCGATACTTTCTGACAGCAAGTATTTCTCAGCATATTCTCTATTTCTCATACCAAGTTCTTTATCATCAATGGCAGCTTTAGTAGCCCGAACGACATCGCTGATATCATCTGGATTGAACGTAGGATTTCCAATCTCTCTCAACCAAGGACCAATGTTACCGACATTGGGACCTGCGACAGGACGTCCCATCCATAGCCCCATAGGAACGTTTCCTGAATTCAAGATATGAGGACGAGCAATCAACACACAAGATGATACTCCAAAATAGTATGGTAATTCCTCATCATTTATATACTCGCCTGTCATTACCAAATTTGGATATATAATCTTCAGCATATACCATTTCAGAACCGACTTAATATTTGATGATTTCCAAGCCCAAACAGGTTTCTTTTTATACATAGGAGCCAATATCGCGATGCGATCATGTATAAGCACTCGCGACAATTGCTTGATAAAATCGCGTTCCAACTGATTTCGAACCGTACCAAAACACAACACATAGGATTTCCAGAAAGAACAAAGTTTGAGGTGTTTGGCTGATTCTTCATGGCAATAACACGACTTATATATTATATCATACACATGATGCAACACCAAATAATGCTTAGCCTGCGGATAACGCTGTTCAAAAAGTTGCTTGCTATACGTTCCGAGGTGGATGAATACATCCGTCAACTCATATGCATCTTGATAACTTTCTACCTCATCAGGAAGTCCGGAATGTGGAACAAGATTGTGGCAAGTAGATACCACTCGAACACCATGTTGTTTTAGTTGCATCAAACGTTGTCTAAAGGATAATCCATCTGATGACTTCCATAAACAAAATAATTGAGGCCACATTAGATGAATGATATCAAAGTTAAGACATTCATCCGACCAGAATACATTTTTGTCACACTCAAAAAAGACATTCGGATGGCACTTTTCCATCGGTTTAGCATACGCATAAACAAACGGATTTTCATCCTCCGCCATTTCAGCATTCCATAATGGTATATATACTTTCATAACAAAAAGATAGTCAACGAATATTTAATAATTTACGAACAAATAATATTTTATTCATTGTAAGTTATCAGTAGTGTCTACTAATGACCTTAGGTCTAATCATTCTGGCCAACAATAGTATCAATAGATTTTTAAGCTTAACGCGAGTTGGTCTATTATATTTGCCTATGTATGTCAACTCTGCTACAGGTCGTTGAAGACGCCACAAAAATCGCTCTTTTTTTGACTTAAGCACACAGGAACTGGATGTTACATGCAAAAAATTGTTCGCATTCTTTGGGTTACGAAATGGAATACACTTATAAACCTCAAGAAATTTCTCTAAACCATATAATATTTCATTGACAGTTAAGCCATATCTTGCCCAATTACCCACATGGCGATAATAATATGTTCCTTCATTTATAACCATTACAGTTTTCGCGTATGCTGCAACCCACATCATAAAAACTGTATCTTCCCCCAAGCGCATATTTTCATCAAAGCGAAGGTGATTCTCTTTAATAATGCAAGTTCTCATAAATGTACCCCATGGCGATCTAAAAACGTCATCCCCCAGATTTTCGTACATAAATTGATTATAGGCATCTCCAGATACTCGTTGTCTTGAGATTTGCCTATCAATAAATTCATCTCCTCTTCTAGCCCATTTTTGTACTATAAAGTCTGCATCAAATACTGTACCTGGTACATATTTAGCATCCACCCAATCGTCACTATCAATAAATGCAACCCATTCACCTCGCATCTCACGTATTCCATAGTTCCGAGCTGATGATACTCCACCATTTTTCTTATGAAACACCCGTACTCTTGCATCTCTTTCTGCGTATTCGTCACAAATACGACAGGATTCATCCGTACTTCCATCATCTACCAGCAATAACTCAAAATCCGTATTCTCCTGTGCGAGAATACTATCTAAACATCCATTTAAATACTCCTGAGAGTTATAAACAGGAACTATTATTGAATACGTTGGTTTCATTTCAAGGCACATTTTAGATAATTTAATGCAATTGCTTTGTGTTCCTCTATTAATAGGTTCACTGCATCACCATCGAGAATATTAAGCTCAAAAATTGGCTTGTCATCTACTTGATGTAACTGTAATTTTAGTTTATCTGTCAAAGTATGAACTCTACTATTCATGTTTTTGCACTTCAGCCTTGCTTCCTTACGATATACAAAAGTAAACCTCTTGTGGAATATGATAGAAAACACCATAGCATGGTACGAATCTGCAACCACCCAATCTGCACGCTGAATAAGTGCAGCAAAACGGCTTGGGCTGCATCTTGCATATCGAATATCATTCATTACATCCACTACCTGACAGCCCGTACGTTCGGCTAATTCAAACACGTATTGCTGATATTCACCCGTCAATTCACCTAACATGTATAAGAAGATATATTTCTTGGGCGTACGACAACCGCGAGTCAAATCCTCCCAATCTTTCCGATCTAGTAGTAGGGTTGGATCTAACAAGCAAGGAACTTCTTGATTTAGCAAGTCACTCATAATACGCGCTCCGAATTGTTCACGACAAGACAACGCTTTCCAATCTTTCCACATATCCTTAAATTGGGAACAATATGGTTCTTTGAACTCATCATCTATCCCTATGCTTGCCGCGTACGATACGCGCTGTTTAGGAAGCGCGAACTGCAAAAACATGTATGGGGTAGTTCCCCACGAAAATTTAGGATTCCAAATTTGGTCACTTCCTGCGACAAAGTAGTCGTATTGCTTAGCCAATGTAGATAGATTCTCGTCTGTTGCCACAATTTTTGACCAATGGATGTGCCGTAGATTCCAAAAAAAGAAGTTACCAGCCTTAAGATGTTCTATCCGCTGATGGTAAGGGAGAAAATAGTGCAACACCATCTTCTTTCTTTTCCACCAATTACGTTGGTTATCCCTAATCGGGCGATTGAGGGTTTCAACCTCAAACCCCATTCGTTCCAATACCGTTTGCAAAGCATAGTTCTGCAACCGATTGCCAAAATTATACCCATCGTTTGTTATGGTCACTATTCCTATTTTCTTTTTCTTGGTCATATTATTTCCAAATTACATTTTCTCGAATAACCTTTGCCGGATTTCCAACAGCCAAACATCCTGCAGGGACATCCTTTGTCACAACAGCCCCGGCACCGATAATAGCGCCGTCACCGATTGATACTCCTTTTAGTATTATTGCCTTCTCACCTATCCATACATGCTTTCCAATATAGATTGGTTTAGAAGATAAACGTCCCTCTATCTCATGTGCATCGCACTCATGTATCACTACGCCTGGAGCGATTGTTGCTCCTTCCCCAATTTCTACCAATCCACCACATACAATCTTTGCACCAACATTCATATAGCCCCCATGCAATACGACTCTTCCACCATTTATGATAACAATAGAAGAACCTTCAAGAAGATGAAAACTACCATTAACCTCTAATACCCCCCCCATTTTTATACCAATCCGAGTGTTGATTCCACTTTGGGCAATAGTAAATCCACCTACCACAAAAGGAGCACGTATAATACAAGTGCTATCGTCATAAAGATTAATCTCAGTAGGAGATATGACATCAATATACCCGGCATTTTCCATACGAATCTTCTTCCAATGATTATAACACACATTCTGCCACCATAATTTAGGGGAGAACCGCGCATGACAAGCCACCCGTAAAAGGTTTCTTATTAGCCGTTTTGGATGTATATGTTTCATTTTATCAGTTTCAAGTCTTTAAGTAATATCTCCGTAAATTTTTTTGCTCCTAATTCATTCAAGAAGTACGATGTTTTAAAATACTTATCATCACTTATGGCGGGGTAATCCGAGTAATCATAAAATTCGACTATCTGCGAATTCCCCCCCCCCATAAAAGACTTTGTTATATTCACAAAATATTCAGGAAAGATATTACGTAATTCCTGATGAATTGGAGGGTAAACGACTACGGGTTTAAGATCACGTTCTTTACAAAATCGTACTATATCCAGCAGAGTTTGTTGTCTTGAATTATACTCAAGTTGATGTTTCTCGGATAACGGCGCTCCCAAATCATTTATTCCAAACTGTTTCTTCCAGGCATCCACCATATTTCTTGCGTTTTGCGCAAAATCTATCCGGCTATCAGCACTTACTTCCTTCTTTTCTAAATACTTATCACAGTAGTATTTATACAACTCCTTTAGACACCTCTTAGGCTTAACAGAAAATGGATTATCCCTTAACAGTAGCGCCTTCATTCGTTCGTTTTCATCGAAATCAAGAATTGTAGCAGGATGTAAAAAAGTATAATACTTTAAATTCGATGCGACATTGTAGTTAGGATTCTTCAAAAAACCAAATGGACATGCGGTAATAACCACAGTGCCTCCCGGTTTAATGAAACTAAAATAGTTCTTTAGGATATTAAAGTCATGGACTAACGATTGAGGCCACAATGCCCAATTAGCTCCCTTAATCGGCAGACCATCATAATTGAACGCATGTAACGCTCCACCAGAACCCAAGTTCACAACATCTAAATCGAAAGGAGGATTCTTCCAAAACTTATCTGCACCGTTCCACAACGAATGATACCAAGCAGTTCTTTTAACTCTGGTATTTATTATTCTATATATTTTCCTTTTTCCAATCATATTCTATAAACCCGGGCAAGATTTTGATTCCGGTAAAGTTTGCAGGTTAATATTACATGCACTTAGCATTTTCATCTCTTCAGCAGATAACCCAAAGTCAAATATATCAATATTCTGTTGCAAACGCTCTCTGCTTGAAGATTTAGGAATGGGTATCAAACCACGCTGGACATCATATCGTAAAACAATCTGTGCTACTGTCTTTTTATATTTTAAGCAGATTTCATTAAGTAGCGAAGCATACCCCCCATAGTTGTCCAGCATTCGCAGCGTCATCAGCGGAGAATAAACCATCACCTGTACTTTATTTTCATCACAATAAGAGAGCAAGCCTTCCTTTGTATTAAGGGGAGAGGTCTCAAATTGATTTACCATCGGCATTATTCGAGCCGTTTTTTTCAAGCGTTCAAGATGGCGTTCACGACAATTACAAACACCAATGGCACGAACCTTACCCTCCTGATACACTCGTTCCATTTCAAACCATATCTCCTCAAAATAGTCTGGATATGGCCAATGCATTAACAAGAGATCAATATAGTCGGTCTTTAATTTCTGAAGACTATCTTCTACCTTAGACTTTACAACATCATGCACAGCATTAGGTTTCTGCATAATTGGAGAATTCTTCCAGAAATACTTTCCCTTATTCCTGCCACCTCCTAACTCATTGGGGTGATACAACTCATCGCTTATCTTTGTCACTAAAAAGAACTCTTCACGTTTTGCACCCTGAATATAGATTCTATTCAAAGCATTCCCGAGATCTGCTTCATTATAATAATTATCGGCTGTATCTATTAAACGATAGCCAGTATCATAAGCATTAGACACTGACTGATACAGAGCATCACCCATTAGCGGGTATGTACCTAAGCCAATCGCAGGCATTCTGACACCATTATGTAAAACTCGTTCAATCATCAGTACCATTCAATATTAGATTTCACAACCTTTGCCGGACTACCTGCCACCAAACTATGCGGAGGAACATCTTTTGTTACTGTTGAGTTGGCGGCAACCACACTCCCCTCTCCAACTGTTACACCTGGCATAATCGTACAACCTGTGCATAACCACACATGATCTTCGATTGAAACAGGAGCATGATTGCGATACGTGTCGCTAACAATAACATGTGGACCATTCCAATCCCTAATGCTCACATTACGTCCAATGCGCACACCGTTTCCTATAGTAACTTCCTTTGCGCACATAATTGTCAAGTTGACATTGGCAGCACCCTGACCAATTGTAAGATGACCACCATTTACGATTTCGATGTAAGCGCCATATCGCAGGTTATATGCGCCTGATCCGTATCGTGTCAACGGACCATCATGAAATTCCAGAATAGTATTTTCCTCCATTCGAAGACAGGATGACATTTTCATACCCTTAACCGGATTATTTCCAAATAAAACCGGCACACCCAATCTTATCTTAGCCGAAGGATGAATATCAAAAGCCGCATTAGGCATTGTATAAAGACAACGAGACCAAGTGCCCTCTGTATTCGAACGATTATTTACCTCATAAAAATTCTTATAAGCAAGATAATCATATCCAAACTTTTCATAAAGGTGCTTTAGCATACGCTTTAGTTTGCCTAATTTAGAACGCAATAATTTAAGACCTGTTTTCTTCGGTGTTATATACGCAAGAGGTTTCGGAAAATACTTCTCCGTAACAGTCTCAAAATTTGTGTTATCTAAATCCTCAAAAAAGGCAACTCTATCAATATTAGCCATTGGTATAGACTTTTGTAATGCAGGATTGCCTGGTAGTATATCTTCAAAACGTGTTTCCACCCACTCCAATTTATCCTGCATCTTCTCAAAATACTGCAATCCTTTGGTTGAATTAAGCAGAATCATCGAAGTACCAATATTATTATCCAAATTCTTACTTACACGCTCAATTCCCCAATAATCTGCGATGGTGATATCAGCGAATCTCGGAAAACCTTTGAACTGACAATCATAGCATGATGGTCGGCAGAACACATTCGTATGATAACCGCGGCGAAAATCATCATCCATAAGTACACCATAATAATTTTCTCCATTAGCAAATGTGACCTTACGCGTTAAGTTGCGCCACCCCAACTCCTTATTCTTTGCTTTTACATAGACAACCTTGCTTCCGTATTTACGCTCCAATGAATCCAAATACGCACGATATACTTTGGGAGAATTAACACCACGACAAACAAAGTCAACTATAATCAAGTTCTCATAATCCTTGCGGAGAAACGCCCTCAAACCAGCCATTTGGCAAGGAGTACCACAAACCAACACTTTTTCTCCCGCTTTTAAAAGATTCTGTATCTTTTTATACAAACCCTCTGCATTACTTTGCAAATACTTGCTACTGCGTAGGCGAACTAAATCTTCCGAATTATTAGAAATATAATTACTAACACTAAAGTCCTCGTTATAAAGAGCTCCTCCGACATATCCTCCCTGCTCATACATTGCATCTGCTAATGCCGAGAAAGCGCCACCGGACGTACTATCCCAGCGGACTTGCATATTACGATTGATTGCAGCCAAGACCTTAGCAGGACGTTCAAAATCATTTTTCTTCAGTTCTGACACATTGATTACTGGGCACACCTTCTCGCAAAGCCCACAATCGGTGCACTTCGTAGTGTCCACCTCAGGATACCAAAATCCCTCTATGTCCGTCTTAAACGTGATAGCCTTGTGCGCGCAGACATCACCACACGCATTGCAGCCACAGCAATTCTTTTTATCAGTTATTTGTATCATTGTCTAAATACATTTCAATTTATTAATATCTATATGGCTCTGCTCAAAAGCAACCACATCATCATTTTGGCTTTGAAGATACTCTCTTCGGATATGCGGGAGCCGAAACCTCCTGCGAGTAAAACGACTTTCATATCATTATTTTAACGAATTCTTATAATTCAATGAATCTCACTGTTTCCTTACCCTAAAAATTCATCCTATCTTAATCCACTCACCAGACCTACAAACGACGTTATAGTCAACCTAATTGGAAAAATTCCCAATACAGAAGTCTCTCCATCATTGACTCCATTACTAATTATTTTTTATCACCTCGCAAATCCTCACCACATCATCCTCTTTCAACTCAAAAAACATAGGCAGTCTCACCAGACAATCCGCAAACCTATCGGAATTCGGAAGCTCGCGTCCATCGTGCTTATCTTGATAATACGGACTGCTGTGAAGGCTGAGGTAATGGAACACCGCTCCTATATCGTTTGCCTTCAGTTTGTTTATCAGCGCAGTTCGTTCTTCAAGGCTGTTACACACCAAATAGAACATGTGGGCATTGTTGGTGGCAAAACTTGGCACATTCGGCAAAGCGAACCTGCCTTGCGCCGCAGCCGGTGAAAGCAGTTCATAATACCTGTTCCATAACATCTTACGCTTTTCCTGAATCATGTCGAGATGTTCAATCTGCGCCCAAAGGAAAGCGGCGACCACCTCGCTCGGCAAAAAAGAACTGCCCACATCAACCCAGCCGTATTTGTTCACCTCGCCACGGAAGAACTCGGCGCGGTTGGTGCCTTTTTCCCAGATAATCTCGGCGCGACGGATGAAGCGTTCATCGTTGATGGTCAACATACCGCCTTCGCCAGAAATGATGTTTTTCGTCTCGTGGAATGAGAAACAACCCAAATGCCCGATGCTTCCGAGAGCTTTCTTCTCGCCAGTCTTAGGTGAAACATAATATGAATCAATGGCTTGTGCGGCATCTTCAACAACAAGGATGTTGTGACGATCCGCAATTTCCATTATCTTATCCATGTCGCAAGCCGCACCCGCATAATGAACTGGAACAATGACTTTCGTGCGTGGCGTAATCAAGGCTTCAATCTTGTCGGCATCGATATTGGGGTTGTCGCAATAACTGTCAGCAAAGACGATCTTCGCCCCAGCCCTGACGAACGCCAAAGCCGACGACACGAAGGTATAGCTCGGCACGATGACCTCATCGCCGGGTTTCACGTCGCAAAGGACAGAAGCCATCTCAAGCGCATCGGTGCAGCTGGTCGTCAAGAGACATTTCTTGAAGCCGTAACGCTCCTCGAAATATTTCTGGCATCGTTTCGTGAACTCACCGTTGCCTGAAATCTTGCCATCATATACCGCCTGGTACATGTAATGGGCTTCCTTGCCCGTGAGATAGGGCTTATTGAAAGGGATATTCATAAGACTCAAATTTCAATTTATTGAAAAAACACCACCACGCCAATCATTATCACAGCTATCGCTCCCATCTTCTGCCAGCTGAGTTTCTCCTTGAAAACCAAGTATGACAAAAAAGGCACAAACAGATAACTCAATGATTCTATGATAGATACTTCCTTAACTTGTATTCCTTTGCTCATGGCGAAAATGTTCATGAGCAACGACACGCCCATCATGCCGTAGCCGCAAATCACTTTCCAATTGAGGTATTCGCGGATGACGTTCTCATGCTCGTCTTTCGAGCTGCTTTTCAGAAGCAATTGCGAAAGAGCCGCAATGAAAACACTTGTTATGACTACAATGTAATACACTCTATTCTGATTTATTATTCACAATCTTCCAACGACCGCCTTTGTCGGAGCCAACACGACAGATATATTTATTTTCAACAAGATACTGCAAATATTTCTGAACCGTAGCACGGACCTTCCCTGTAGCTGAAACCAAGGCGTTCTGTGTAACTCTGTCGTCATTTTCAATCTGCTTCATTATTGCAATCAACAGATCTTTCTGGTCTTTTTTCAGATCATCTTTCTGACTGATTTCATCTAAC
>JAUNNU010000156.1 GCA_030537295.1 Bacteroidia bacterium | reverse complement strand
TCTTTGAATCTTTGAATCTAATTAGTATCCGTCGGCTGTTTCAACGAGTGCCTTGAATCTCAGGACCGTCTCCGCAGGGTTTGTGTTTGACCTTACGACAACACGTTTGTTCTGGAATCCTTTGTGTCCGTCGCTGTTGTATGAGATTGTGATTGCGCCTATGTCACCCGCCTTGATTGGTGTCTGCGGGAACTTGATGTCGGTGCATCCACATGTCTTGTCAACAGATGAAATGAGCAAGGGTGCGTTTCCTGTATTCTTGAATTTATATGTGAACGAAACCTGCTCGCCCTGAAGCATCTTGCCGAAATCGTGTTCCATGACGTCAAATACGATCTTTGGTTCTTTCGTGTTTGTGCCCACAGTCGCCGATGCAGGATTGTTCACCAAATTTGTCGAAATCTTTCCGTCATTTGATTCGCAAGAACAAACCCAAACCATAACCAAAAGCGTAATCGAAACCTGTAAAAATATCTTTTTCATCATAACAACTAATTTACTTTTAACCTAAATACCTAAATACCTAAAACACCTAATTACCTAATTACTATCTTCCGCTGTCCCAAATCATTACTGCGCCTTGGTATCTGTCGTTTCTGTATTTCCCGACGCATTCCAAGACGTAGAAATATGTTCCGTCCGGAAGTTTTCCGCCGTCCCAGTCGTTCTTGTAATCTTTTGATTCATAGACGATTCGTCCCCATCTGTTGAATATGATAAGTTCATGGCTTACATAATATTCGCTCAATGTGACATATTTCTCGTATTCGAATCCGCGTCCTTCAGGTTCTCCGCCCGACTCGTCGTATCCGATGATGAAATAGTCGTTTTTGCCGTCGCCGTTTGGTGTGAAGATGTTCGGAATCTTAAGTTTCACAGGTAAAACCAGAATTTCACTTTCGTAAGTCGTGTCGCAGCCGCAGTCGCTTGTCACCGTCAGATATGTCTTTACGGGCTTGCCCTCGTCTTCTTCAAGGTACGTGATGGTCGGCATTTCTTCGCTGTAGCTCGTTTCGTCTTCCCTGAACTTCCAGAAGAAATTGGAAACGCCGATTGTGTCCGATTCGTTCTCAAAGCTCCATGTCACAAAAGGCCGCTGAAGATAAACCGTGTCCTGCGGATCTGAATAAATCTCAATTTCGGGGTTCGGATATGACCTGACGCGATACTTTTCCGTCTGGGAACATCCTGTAACTGTGTCGGTTACGGTTATTTCATATTCTTTTGCCAGAAGCCATTTCGCCACCTGCGGGTCGTTGAAATCCTGATTCGGAGTGTTCCATTCGTAAATGTATCTGTATGGTTTTACGGTGTCGCCTTCGACATACGCCCTCACTTGTCCCGTCCCGCCAACTTCCGGGTCGCTCACGCTGCATGTGAGTTTCGTCTGATTGAAAATGATGTTCATTTTCGGACGCATCATGATGGTAATCATGTCATTGCATTCGTCAAATGTAACCTTGTTTCTTACAGTTACTGAAAAAATGTTGTTGTTTTCGGTTATGATATATTCAATGTAATTGTTGATTGTGTCATAGACGACGCCATTGTGCATCCATGTGTATCTGTAATCGGGATTGTAACCTGCCACCGATAGTTTCACGGTCTCGCCGTAGCAAACCGTAATCGGGTCTTCGGCTATCTCTCCGTCAAATAATATTTCACAATTAGACTGCGCCTTTGCGGAAAAGGCAGTAATTATCAGTAAAACAATTAGATATGTAATTTTATTTAATGTTATTCTATAAGTTTTCATTTTAAAAATTTTGATTTGCAAAAATAATAAAAATCTTGAATAATAATGCTAAAACAAATAATTTATTGTTTTGAAAATGAAATTGTTTTGATTGCATTGATGTAAGAATGTTTTGTGATTTTTGCTTGGCGTGTCAAAATGTCATATTTTGTTTTGTAATTACAAAAAAATATGTCAATTTGGCGTAAAATATGAGATGGTTATTTGTTTGATGATGTTGCGGCGAAATTTAAAAAGGAGTAAAAAACAATGGAGAATAACACAAAAAACAATCAGCAGAAGCAGGGTTTAGAGTCGTTGAACAAGTTCGCGCGAAACCTCAATGAACTTGCTGAAAAAGGCAAACTCGATCCGGTGATTGGCCGCGATGAAGAGATTCGTCGTGTGCTTCAGATTCTGTCGCGCCGCACGAAGAACAACCCTATATTAATAGGTGAGCCTGGTGTTGGGAAAACAGCCATCGCCGAGGGTCTCGCCGAGCGTATCGTGAGCGGTGACGTTCCTGAAAATCTGAAGTCACGGAAGGTGTATTCGCTTGATATGGGTGCACTTATAGCCGGTGCGATGTATAAGGGCGAGTTCGAGGAACGATTGAAATCAGTCATCAAGGAAGTTGTCGAAAGCGATGGCGAGGTGATACTTTTCATCGATGAGATTCACACGCTTGTCGGTGCCGGCGGCGGTGAAGGTGCGATGGATGCGGCGAACATCCTCAAGCCTGCGCTCGCCCGCGGCGAACTGCGTGCCATCGGAGCCACGACACTCAACGAATATCAGAAATATTTCGAGAAAGACAAGGCTCTCGAACGTCGTTTCCAAATCGTGATGATCGACGAGCCAGACGAACAGTCGGCGATATCGATCCTTCGTGGCTTGAAAGAGAAGTACGAGACGCATCATCAGGTGCGAATCCTCGACGAGGCTATCATTTCCGCCGTTGACCTCTCAATCCGTTATATTTCCGACAGATTCCTGCCTGACAAGGCCATCGATTTGATTGACGAGGCGGCTTCTCGTTTGAGGCTTCAGATCAATTCTGTCCCGGAGGAGCTTGAAGACGTTCAACGGAAAATACGTCAGCTTGAGATTGAACGCGAGGCGATCAAACGTGAGAAAGATGAGAAGAAAGTCGCCGAACTGACAAACGAAATCAATGAGTTGGACGTGGAACGCGAGAATCTGCGGATGCGGTGGGAGACCGAGCGCGGCTTCGTAGAGAAGATTCAACGTGAGAAGAAAAACATCGAACTGTTCAGACATCAGGCTGATGTCGCCGAACGCGAAGGCAACTACGGCAAGGTGGCTGAACTGCGTTACGGAAAAATTCGCGAGTCTGAAGACATCATCAGCAAAGCGAAAGAACAACTTCAAGTCGTGCAGGGCGACAAACCGCTCGTCGATGAGGAGGTCTCTTCCGACGACATCGCAGAAATCGTATCTCGTTGGACTGGCATCCCTGTGCATAAAATGATGCAGAGTGAACGTGAAAAACTGCTGAATCTTGAATCGGAACTGCATAAACGAGTGGTGGGGCAGGAGGAGGCTATCACCGCCGTCTCCGATGCAATACGCAGAAGCAGGGCGGGACTGCAGGACGCGAAACGTCCTGTCGGCTCGTTCATCTTCCTCGGCACCACTGGCGTGGGAAAGACCGAACTCGCCAAGGCACTCGCGGAGTTCCTTTTCGACAATGAAAACAATATGGTTCGTATCGATATGTCTGAATATCAGGAACGTCACACCGTTTCGAGACTTATCGGCGCGCCTCCAGGATATGTAGGCTACGAAGAAAGCGGCCAGCTCACCGAAGCCGTGCGGCGCAAGCCTTATTCAGTCGTCCTCCTCGACGAAATCGAAAAAGCACATCCGGATGTGTTCAACATTTTGTTGCAGGTGCTCGACGACGGACGCCTCACCGACAACAAAGGCCGCCTCGTTGATTTCAAGAACACCATCATCATAATGACATCAAACGTGCCGGAAAACGACCTCAAAGCTCATTTCAGACCTGAATTTCTGAACCGTATCGATGATATTATCGTGTTTAAGCAACTTACTGAAAACCAGATTGTTGAAGTCGTTTCGATGCAGTTCGAGAAAGTGAAGGAAATGCTCAAAAACAACGGAATTGACATCAACATGACACCCAATGCGATGAAACACGTGGCGCACGTCAGCTACGACCCGCAATACGGAGCTCGGCCGGTGAAACGAATGATGCAGCGTGAACTTCTTAACGAACTGTCGAAGATGGTCATCGCCGACAAAGTGAACAAAGAAAGGCCGATAATCGTTGATGTTAATGATAATGAATTGGTTTTCAAGAATTAAACGAAATCTGAATTTGAAAAAGCATCGATTTTTCGATGCTTTTTTAATATAAGTTGAATCTTTAAGTCTGCAAAGATGTCGTTTCAATTTATAAATTGATTTCGTTTTCAGTTGGCGAAAAAAACAGGAAGAAAACGTGTTTTCTCCCTGTCCGTTTTTTTTCAAGAAATGTCTTAAGCTTCTGTAGCTGGCTCTGCCGGGGCTTCTGTAGCT
>JAUNNU010000155.1 GCA_030537295.1 Bacteroidia bacterium | reverse complement strand
GTGATCCCGCCGGGGGTCGAACCCGGACCGAAGGAACCGGAATCCTTAATTCTATCCATTAGACTACGGGACCATGGTGGAGCTGGAGGGAGTCGAACCCTCGTCCAAACTTGGAACAATTATGCTTTCTACATACTTATTCCGCTGTTGTTTTTCGTGGCGGGCAAGGGAGCGAACGCCCTAAGCCGGCCCTTATCCCCTTGAGTTTCGCGACGTTGCCGGGGCTTCCGCGTCGCTATCCCGAAATTGATGAGCACCTCGTTGCCGGACCGGAATCAGGAGCCTCCATCCGCGAGATGTCTCGTCCCCTCACCTTGTGTGGGGATTGAGCTTCAACCTACTGTGCTTCGGTTAAGCAGCGAGAGCGTAGTTGTTTTCGCCAATTAATTTTCCGCGGTCAAGATTCACGAGCGTCACCGCATGGCTCGGTATGCTTACATAACCATCCTGCAAGCTGTCAAAACCGGTCAACCCCAAGATAGTCGTGCGCTTCCCTTTCAAAAAGCGTGCAAAAGTACTACTTTTTTTTCAAAAAACAGTGTTTTTCAAAAAAAAGATTTATTCATCTGACAATCTGTCGTCAAAACCCGACCGTGACATGTTAGAAATTGAGTCCCGGCGATGTCTCGTTGTAATACGTGTCGATGATGTTCACGGCTTCGTCGGCGGTGTCAACGACGTGGAAGATGTCGAAGTCGAAGTCGGAGACGAGACTGTTCTTGAGTAGTGTGTCCTTGAACCATTTGACCAAGCCGCTCCAGAACTCTTTTCCGACCATCACTATCGGGAAGTTCTTGATTTTCTTGGTCTGGATGAGCGTGAGTGCCTCCGACAGTTCGTCGAGCGTGCCGAAGCCGCCGGGGAAGGCGATGAAGCCCTGCGCATAACGCGTGAACATGGTCTTGCGGACGTAAAAGTAATCAAAATCAATGGATTTGTCGGGGTCGATGTATTTGTTCGGATGCTGTTCGTGTGGAAGCACGATGTTCAGCCCGACGCTCTTGCCGTGAGCTTTCGATGCGCCCTTGTTGCCGGCCTCCATGATGCCGGGGCCGCCGCCGGTGATGATGCCGAAGCCTTTCTTCACGAGTTTTGAGGCGGTGTCTTCCGCCATCTTGTAATACGGACTTTCCTTTGGCAACCTGGCGGAACCGAAGATGGCCACGCAAGGCCCAATCCTCGAAAGTGTCTCGTAACCATTTACAAACTCTGACATTATCTTGAAAACAGACCATGAATCGTTTGCTTTCATGTCGCTCCAGACTCTTAATTCTGTCGCATTCTTAAGACTATTGATATCCATAACTCATCATTTAAAATTTTGCAAATATACTCATTATTTTTGTAAAATGGATGACAAATAAAATGTTGATAATTTTTTATTTAAAAATGTCAGTGAACGATAAAAAGTTGTATCTTTGCGGCCTGAAAAGTTAAGGTAATGCGGATTTAGCTCAGTTGGCAGAGCGAAAGCTTCCCAAGCTTTAGGTCGCGAGTTCGAGCCTCGTAATCCGCTCAAAAAAATAAAAATAAATGTTGCGGGCGTCGAAAAATGTTGTACTTTTGCACCCGCAAGAAACACGGAAGCTTAGCTCAGTTGGTTCAGAGCACTTGCCTTACAAGCAAGGGGTCAATGGTTCGAGTCCATTAGTTTCCACAAGGCTGACACGTTGGTTGTCAGCCTTTTTTATTCCGTTCGCGGGCATCCTCGCCTCGACCACACCTATGGACATGAGATAATTAATCAGTGCCTTCCTGTCGGAGGTTCACTCGCTGATGTCTATTGAATAAAATGCAATAATTTTGAAATTTCACGCGGCAAGGATATACATTATTCCGGAAATGTGTGATAATAACATTGCAAATTGTGTAAGGGGTTTTTCTGATAGTAAATCTAAATAATGAAAGGTTTCAAACATTCCTCAAAGCATCAAGAATCTGTTTGTCGGTGATTGATTCGTGCTCTCTTTTGTCGTATATTGACAGCGCGATGATAGTATCGTTGTCGGCTATTTTTGCAAACATATTGAAATATATTACTCGCGCACCGCCGCTCTTGCCCTTGTTTTTGAGGTTATTGACATTCTGACCTTGTAAACGTCATCAAACAGCAGCGTGCCGATTTTCGGGTTGTTCTGTATTTCTGCAAAAAGTCTCGCCACATCGTTTTTCAGTGACGGGTATTTCTTGTACAAGGCCTTGAATTGCCTGTCGAACATCGGCGTGCTTCTAATCTGATATGTCATAATTCGCCAAGCAGTTTCTCAATGGGTTGTGTCTTGATTTTTCCGTTTTTCACCCCGGCGTATGTGCGGGCTATCTCTTTCACGAGCGGATCTGTTTCTTTTTCCTCGACGGTCACAAAGTCAAGTGTGCGGGCGTAGTCGGCGAAGCTACGTGCCATTGCGCTTCTGAGGTTTACTCTCAGTGTTACTGTTGATGCCATGACTGTATTTTTTTGTTGAATTCCGCCGCAAAGATACATATTATTTCGGAAACGAATAATAATATGCATGACTTTTTTGAGATTTGTAATCCTGTTGCAGGCGGAATTTCAGATTAAAACAAATCAGGACGACCATCGTGGTCGTCCTGATTTGTTGTATCCGCGGAAAAACCGCGAGTTTACTTGATGTTAGGCTCCTCAAGTCCGAGGTGTTTCTTCTTGTCAACAGCCTTGAGTATGACTCCGATGATGAGTGCCGCGATGCCGAGGCAGGCGAGCATGATCAACGGGGCGGTGTAGTTGTACGACACGGAGGCGACCTCCGGTGTGATCTCGCCGCTGGCGACCGCGTTCACGAGGTCTCTGTTGCTGTTGTCGAGGACCTTGCCGATGAGCAGCGGGAACAGCCACAGGCCGATGTTCTGGATCCAGAAGATGAGTGCGTAGGCTGAACCGATGATCTTCTCGTCAACGAGCTTCGGGACGCTCGGCCACAGAGCCGCCGGCACGAGTGAGAATGACGCGCCGAGGACGAGGATCGTGACGTAGGCCACGATGACGCCGCCGACGGCGTTGCCCTTGAACATCGGCAGGATGAAAGCGAATGTCAGGTGGCAGAGGATGAGGAGCAGTGAACCGACCATCAGCATCGTGGCGGCCTTGCCTTTGTGGTCAACGGCGTTTCCGAGGATAGGTGTGATTGCGACTGCGAGCAGCGGGAACACCGCAAAGATGGTTTCGGCAGTGCCGCGCATGTAGCCCATGTAGCAGTAAACGACGAGGGCGACGATGGCTAATGCCATGAGGCCGACCTTCATCGGTTTCTTCTTCGAGAAATTGCTTGCGAAAGAGCCGGCTGCCACAACGAGCATGATGACGTACTGCACGATGGTGACGGTGTTGCTTGCCCAGAAGCCTTCACCCGGTGTGAGCGTGAGGTTGCACTGAAGCATGTTGACGGCGTATTTCTGGAACGGGAAGATCGCTGAATAATAAAGCACGCAGAGGAGGGCGACGAGCCAGAAGCCGAGGCTTGAGAGGATCTTGCCGATGTCTGACACCTTGAACGGGTCGTCTTTCTCTTCCGCCTCGCCGGTCTGACCGTCGAGTTTCTTATCCATGAAGAAATAAACGATGAACATTATCAATGCGATGCAGAGAAGCACCACGCCGAATGCCACTGAACGTGAGACCTCGACCTCGCCGCCGAGCTTTGCAAAGAAAGGTGAGAAGATCATGCATGTGGCGACGCCGAGACGTGCCAATGCCATCTCCGAACCCATCGCCAAGGCTGTCTCACGGCCCTTGAACCATTTCACGATACCACGTGACACGGTGATGCCGCCCATTTCAGCGCCACAGCCGAAGAACATGAAACCGACAGCCGCCAACTTCGCCGACGCTGGCATGCCTCTGTAGAACGGTGAGACGCCGAGTTCATCGAACAACGGGATGTAGTTGAGGTTGTTGGTGAACCAGGCCTCAAGGCTGCTGCCCATGAATGCTTTTGAAATGGCGTAATATTCAATCAAGGCTCCGAAAAGCATTACGCCGCCTGAAAGGACTGCGGTGAAACGCACTCCCATCTTGTCGAGGATGATACCCGCGAAGATGAGGAAGAACACGAACACGTTGAGGAATGTCTCAGCACCCTGCATGGTGCCGAAGGCCGTTGAGTCCCAGAGACGTCCGCCGTGCTCCGGCGCGAGCATCATGAGGTCCTTGATAGGTGACAAAATGTCCATGAAAATGTAGGCGCAGAACATCGCCAACGCCAAGAGTAACAAGGCAGTCCATCTCATCGCTGCACTGTCACGCAAAGTTTGAATTTTTTCTGTCATATCTGTTTAGTTTAAAAGTTTGTAAA
>JAUNNU010000046.1 GCA_030537295.1 Bacteroidia bacterium | reverse complement strand
AAAACATATTCATGATATTGTAAAAATGCTTTTTTCATATCGGCGGCAAAAGTACAACTTTTTTTTTATATGCGCGACATTAATTTTTCATTTTTTTTACATAAATCGATTCACATTTTATCAAAAAAAAACAATTATTTCCTAAAAACCTGAGCCGATTGTCTTTTAAGCCATTAAAACCTGAAATAAAACCGCGTCTTTCATCATTTCAGGATTGTTGATAACTTCTTGAAATTTATGAACCTCCATCCGCCTTTTATGTCTATTTTTGGCGAGTTAAAATATTACAACTTTTAACCTTCAATTTTTCAACTTAAAAAGATGGATATCAGTGTATTACTAAACCCGGTGAAGAAAGAGGTCATCGACGGCTGCGGCCTCAACCACCCGAAGCAGGTCGGCAACACAATATTTATTTACAAGGACGAGGCGTTTTTTCCGAGACTTGAAGACTTCACTCTCGCCATCATCGGTGTCGAGGAAGACCGCGGCTCCACCGACAACGAAGGCTGCAAAGACGCACCCGATGCGATACGTCATTCACTTTATCCGTTGTTCAACCACTGGCCCGACCTGAAAATCGTCGATCTCGGCAACGTGAAAACCGGATTTCAGGTCGAAGACACTTATTACGCATTGAATCAGGTGTTCCTCACACTTCTGAAATATCACATCGTCCCAATAGTCATCGGCGGAAGCCAAGACCTCACCTACCCTATCTATCAGGTTTATGAAAACACCGGCAAGTTAGTGAATATCACCGCGATAGACTCACGTTTCGACATCGGGCAGGACAACGAGAGACTCAACTCACATTCGTATCTGAGTTACATTATAATGCACCAGCCGAACTATCTGTTCAACTTCACCAACCTCGGTTTCCAGACTTATTACATTGATACTGAATCGGTAAGTCTGATGAAACAGCTGCTTTTCGACATCTACCGTCTCGGCGTGATAAAGACCGACATCGAACTTTCGGAGCCGCTTCTGCGCAACGCCGACATCATCACCATCGACGCCTCCGCGTTCAAGTCTTCCGAGATGCCGGGTCTGAAGGACAGCTCGCCCAACGGCTTCACCGGCGAAGAAGGCTGCCGCATGGCACGTCACGCCGGAATGAACCCGAAACTCACCTCGATAGGCTTCTTCGAATACAACCCGCACTTCGACATCAACTATCAGAGTGCCAGTCACTTCGCCGAGATGATATGGTATTTCATGGAAGGCTTCTCGTTGAGACAGAGCGACTTCCCGAATGCGGAGAACATGAAGGACTTCAAGCGTTACATCGTGCAGCTCGAAAACTACGACGACATCGTCTTCCTCTGCCACAAGACGAGCGGCAAGTGGTGGATGGATCTCTCGTTCAGAAGCCAAAACAAGGAGAAATACGAACGCCATCATTACATACCGTGCGCGAAAAGCGACTACGACATGGCGATGCAGAACGAGCTGCCCGACCGTTGGTGGCAGTTTTACCAAAAATTGATGTAAGAAATCAGAGTATCACGCCGCTGCCGAGCACCACCGGCTCCGTCTCGTGATATATCGTGCCGAACTGTCCGCCGGCTACGCCAGAGATCATCACGTCGGAGTTGATGACAAGGCCGTTACCGGTGACGTTCAGCGTGCCGGTGCGGAACTCCGGCTGGTGACGGATCTTGTATCTCACCCTCTCGCCTTCGGTGAACCTGATGACGGGGTTCATCGCCTGCACGTCAACGAGTTCTATTCTGTTGACGTATTGCGCTTCCGGATCATAGCCTTGCGAGACGTAAACGATGTTGTTTTCGGTGTCTTTCTTCACCACGAACCACGGCCCGCCGCCGAGTCCGAGGCCTTTGCGCTGCCCGATGGTGTGAAACCAGAAACCTTTATGGCGACCGAGCCGTCTGCCGGTCTCCATCTCGATGATGTCGCCTTCTTTTTCGCCGACATATTCGCGGATGTAATCGTTGTAATTGATTTTTCCGAGGAAGCAGATGCCCTGTGAGTCGTGACGTTCCGCGCTCGGGAGCTTCAGTTCCGCAGCTATCCTGCGGACCTCGCTTTTCGGGAGGTCGCCGACCGGAAACATCGCCTTCGAGAGCTGATGATACGTTATCCGAGAGAGGAAATCCGTCTGGTCCTTGAAGGTGTCGGCGGCCGTCCCCATCCACGCCACGCCGTTCCCGTCGGTCCACTGGCGGGCGTAATGTCCGGTGGCGATGCGGTCGTATTCATAACCGACTTTCTCCTCAAAGGCACCGAATTTGATGAAACGGTTGCACATCACGTCGGGGTTCGGGGTGAGGCCCTTGCGCACCGAGTCCATGGTGTAACGCGCCACACGGTCGTAGTATTCCTTCTGAAGATCGATGATGTCGAACCTGCATCCGTACTTCTTTGCGATGTATGTTGTAATCTCGATGTCCTCCTCCGACGGGCAGTCCATGAGGTCGTCTTTGCCTTCGAGACCGATTTTTATGTAAAAGATATGCGGGTCGAGGCCTTGTTCCTTGAGCAGCGGCACGATGACAGAGCTATCGACACCGCCCGACACTAACGCTGCTATCTTCATGATTCACTGTTATTTGCGTACTTCGTGAATTGACCTGTTGACCGGGATTGTGTAATTGTATTTTCCTTCCAGGTCAGTCTCGGCGGGACCATAGATTCCGCCGTTGCGACGGCCTTTATATGCAGCCCATGAACGGTCGCCGTAAGAGAAATGCCACCATTCGGCGGGGAAGTTCACGAAACCGTATCTTTTCATCATTCTGATGAGCTTCTTGCGGTTTGACTTTTGTTCAGACGTAAGCTTATGGCTCTTTGTAAAAGTGATGTCGTTATATTCATGGAATTTCGTGCCGTAGTCGAACATCTCGCCTTTGTCGTTGCACAGCGCCACGTCAACGGCACCGCCGGTTTCGTGTCCTCCCATATTGTCCTTCGGGTCGGAAGCCCTGAACTTGGCGAGTTTCATGGCTTCATTTCGACCGATGCCAGGATTCTCCTCTGTCACCTGTCTCAAAACTTTCTCCCAGGTCTCATTCATCTTCGCTTTTGAACGGAATGTATTGAACACCAACAGATTAACCCCTTCAGGAAGTCTGTCTGCAACTTTGTACAACTTGAAAAGCACCTTTTTCCTGATAAGATTAGGTTTTTCAAGTGTCTCCTCATTGAAAATGATATGACTGTGAGGAAGAAAGTCAACAAGCGGATCATAGCACTCGTGGACATGCGTCCTACTGACCCAATGTCTCGACATGATTCTTCTGAACCCCAAGGCATAAGAAAGATGATGCAAGTGGAATCTCAAATGCTGTCTTCTTCTCTTCGATGTCAAATACCAAATAAACCAAATCAGAAACCCAATAGCAAGCGCAATCAGAATAAAATAAATCAGGTTGTGTCTAAGCCATTCTATGTTAGCAGGTTCGTCTAACCATTCAAAAATTTTCTCCATATAATATCCAATATAAATGTTATAAATTCAATTCAATCATAATCGGGCAATGGTCGGAATGCACCGCATCCGGATAAATCGCCACGTTTGAAATCTTATCTTTCAGACTATCCGTAACAATGTGATAGTCAATGCGCCATCCTTTGTTATTGGCACGGGCGTTGGCTCTGTAGCTCCACCATGAATAATGGTTTGGCTCTTTGTTCAACATCCTGAAGCTGTCGATGTAGCCGTCAGAGAGGAAGTCGGTGAACCACTGACGTTCTTCCGGAAGGAATCCCGAACTTGTCGCGTTTCTCACCGGGTCGTGGATGTCAATCGCCTCGTGGCAGATGTTATAGTCGCCGGAGATCACGAGATTCGGGCGTGTCGTGCGCAACCCATTGACGTACCCGCGGAAGAACTCGAGCCATTCCATCTTGAAATCCTGGCGTTCGTCGCCGCTTGTACCGGAAGGATGATAGACGCTGACGACCGACAAGTCACCGAAATCGGCGCGGAGGAAACGTCCCTCGTCGTCATATTTCCTGTTGTTCATGCCATAAACGACCTTGTCGGGTTCTTTTTTTGTGAGAATGCCGACGCCGCTATAACCTTTCTTCTGTGCCGGAAACCAATAATGATGGTATCCAATCGCTTCAATCTCCATCAACGGAATCTGGTCGGGTGTCGCCTTAAGTTCTTGAAAACAAACGACATCCGGCGACACAAGGCCAATCCATTCCAAAAGTCCTTTTGAAATCGCAGCCCTGATACCGTTTACATTGTAACTTACGATTCGCATAACTAATTCAAGTCGCAAAATTAGTGAATTTTTTTTAACAAAATCATTCAAAATCAAAATTCATTTTTTATTTTTGCGGAATGTTAAAAGATTTGAAAACGAAAACGGAAAATTCATTTAAGTCATTGAATAGGTGGAGGTTGAAGCATGTGTCTGACAGACAGTTCATGATTCTGCTCGCCATACCGACCGGTTTTTTAGCTGGTGTGGCCGCTGTTGTCATCAAATTCCTCACCCATACCATCAGAGATTTCTTTTTCAACCTGCGTGAAGACGAGCAATATTTCAATCTTCTGTTCTTCATCCTTCCGGCTTTCGGTATTCTGTTGACTATCATTGTGATAAGATATATTATCAGGCGTGATGTCGGGCATGGCATTCCGGGTTTGCTGTATGCTTTGTCGAGAAACAAAGGCATCGTGAAGCCTTACACCACGTTTTCGTCCATCATCACGAGTGCGTTGACGGTCGGTTTTGGTGGTTCTGTCGGACTTGAAGGCCCGTCGGTCTCTACGGGCGGCGCCATCGGCTCGAACCTCGGTCAGCTGCTGAAGCTCAACCAGAAACAGATCAACGTGCTGATAGGCATGGGTGGCGCGGCGGCTCTCGCGTCGATCTTCCAGGCCCCGATAACCGGTGTCATCTTCTCGATGGAGGTGTTCATGATCGACATCTCGATGACGGCTCTCATCCCGATTATCATCTCGGCGTTCGTCGCGATCCTCACCTCGTATTTCTTCCTCGGCAAGGCCTTCGAATACACCATAATAATCAGCGAGTCGTTTCTTCCGTCGAACACCTTGTATTATGTGGTGCTCGGCATTGTGGTCGGCCTTATGTCGGCGTATTTCATGAAGGTATATTTCAGCGTTGACAAGCGTTTCAAGAAGATAGAGAGCCCGTGGGTGCGGTATCTTCTCGCCTCGCTGTCGCTCGGCGCGTTGATTTTCGTTTTCCCGTCGCTCTACGGCGAGGGCTACGAGACCATCAACGCGGCGTTGCACGGCAATGTCAACGAGATCTTCCGGGACACTTTGTTCGAGAGATTCTCAAGTACTCCGTGGGCGGTCTTCGTCATCATGCTCCTGATAATCTTGGCAAAATCGTTCGCCACGTCGCTGACCTTCGCCGCCGGCGGTGTCGGAGGCACGTTCGCGCCGGCCTTGTTCATCGGGGCTACCACGGGGATGCTCTTCGCCATGACGGTCAACTACCTCGGAATCGGGAACCTGGAGATCGGGAAGTTCGCCCTCGTCGGGATGAGCGGCCTCATCGCCGCCATGCTGCACGCCCCGCTGACCGGCATCTTCCTCATAGCGGAGATAACAAACGGCTACACGTTGATGGTCCCGCTGATGATAGTGTCGGCACTATCACTCGCCGTGAACCGCATGTTCTTCAAAGAGTCAATTTACACATACAGCATCGCCGCCAAAGGCATCAAGGTCTCCTTCAACAAAGACGAAAGCATCCTGAGCATGATGACGGCGGAAAACCTCATCGAGACGAATTTCAGCGTCATAGAACCGAAAAAGACACTCGAAGACCTCATCCCGCTCATCGCCTCCTCTGCGAGAAACATCTATCCTGTCGTTGACGGAGACGGCAACTTCAGGGGGCACATCCTCTTCGACGACATCCGCCCGATAATGTTCGACCGCAAACTGTACTGCGTCCTCATCGAAAACATCATGGTGAAGCCGCAATACATCATCGACCCAAGCGAATCGATGGAAAGCATCGTGAAGAAATTCGACGAGTCGCACAAATACAACATCCCCGTGGTGAAAGACGGCAAATACATCGGATACCTCTCGCGCGCGAAAGTGTTCACCACATATCAGGAGACTTTAAGGGAGATCTCCGCCGACTAAGATGTCTTCTTCGGCCTCTTGTGAAGGAAACATTCCACCCAGACGACCCACATCAGGAAAATGACAACGTAGAACATCGTCTTGAAGATGTATTCGTGCGCAAGCTCGAAATCGTGAGGAAACCTTATCAGAAACAATGATATTCCCACAACGCGCACCACATTGATGAACTCAACAATCACCAGGCCGAGCGGGATGTACCACGCCTTGTGTTTCCACGGGCCCGGAAATATCAACATCAGGAAAAGCCAGTGAAGCCACTGCTTCAGGCTGGTGCATTCCGGCGCGACGGTCACGTGCGAATACCAGTTTTCATGATTCATGAAGATGATCGTCTGGTCTTTCGTCAGAATATCAACATTGAAAACGTGCTCGAGAGTCCATGTGCTCTGGTCGAAAAGCAACGCCGACGCCCAGACGAAAAGCCGGTCAACAGCGTCTTTCACCGGCCGGAAATCCAAATACTCCTTCCAGAAGACATAAAGCACATGGAAGCTGAAAATCAGGACGATGAACAGCCCGACGTCGAAATACGCCTGATAGCGTTTGTCGCCATAAAGTTCTTTTAACCTTGAAAGCGTCATCTCATTCAGAAAAAGAATCCCACCGACACCTGGAAGGTCCTGTTCTTTGACTTCGCGTCAGTGAAGCTATGAGACAGAATTGTATGTGACGGGTCAACATACACATAATGGGGCGCGTCGGCCTTCAGAACGTCTGTCAGGCCGAAATTATACCTCGTCTGCACGAAGAGTTTTCTCCACGGATAAAATGTCAGACCGGCCAGCGCGTCAAAGCTGAAAGTGTTGTATCCGTCATCAAGATACGAGAAGACCTCATGTTTCTCCAAATTTCCAACAGTCTTGTCGGACTTCTTCACGACAGAGAGATTTATGTTCGGCTGCACGCCCAAATCGACCGACATCCATTTCACCGGCCATGCCTTCAGCATCACCCCGACGCTCAACGCATGTACGCTCGTCTTCGCCTTGCAGTCCCACTCGCCCGCCGTGTCGGTGTATTTGTATTTTTGGACGAAACCTGTCTGGTTGTAAAACAATTCAGCCTGCAATCCGAGTGACTTGTTGAATTTCATTTCGAAGACGCCGCCGAGCCGAAGGCAGCAGTGCATTTTCTTCTCCACATCATTTATGTCGTGACTCCATAAAGTGCCCTCGAACGCGAAGGCATCATCAAGATTCATGTTGGAGAAATTCATTCCGGCGAACAACCCGTACCTTAACTCCATCTTGTCCTGCGCCTTGACACCGGTGCAAAAAACCGCCATCAATCCTAAAAACAATGTTATTCTCTTCATTTTTAATTACTTTTTACAGATTTGAAAATTAATTTGGCTGCAAAGGTAAGCAAAAAAAATAAAAGTGTTATCTTTGTGAACTTTTTTAATGAAATTTTTATGAATTTGAGAATAACATGCGTCCAGAGTGATGTCATCACGAGAGACCCTGAAGGCAACTTCAGGCATTTTGATGACATGCTGAAAGACGTGAAAGACACTGATATCATTATACTTCCGGAGACTTTCACCACAGGTTTCCCGGCCGACCCTGACATCTTCGCCGAAGACCTTGAAGGTGGTTCGCCGACGTTGGAATGGATGCGCGCCAGGGCTGCGGAGAAAGACGCCATGCTGTGCGGGTCTTTTCTGACAAAGCGCGGCGGGAAATTTTACAACTCCTTCGTCTGGATGCGACCCGACGGGGAGTTTCACGTCTATGACAAACGTCACGCCTTCACTATGGGCGGCGAGCTCGGCATCGACGGCGGCTCCGGACTCATCACCATCGAATACAAAGGCTGGCGGATCAGGCCGTTCGTCTGCTACGACCTCCGTTTCCCCGTCTGGAACCGCAACACGTTCCACGACGGGAAGTTTGAATACGACATAGCCGTCTTCACCGCCGAATGGCCGGAGAAAAAAGCGAGCCTGTGGACGACGCTCCTCATGGCGCGGGCCATCGAGAACCAGGCATACGTCGTGGGCGTGAACCGTGTCGGCATCGACGACAGCGACATCACGTACCGCGGCGACTGCATGATAACCAACGCGAAAGGACGCGTGGTGGCGAAAGCCGGCGAAGGCGAATGCGTGTTCACCACGGAACTGAACAAAGAAGAATTAGACGCTTTCAGAGATTATTTCGTGGTGGCGAAAGACTGGGACGGGTTTGAGGTGAGCAGGTGATTAGGTGTTTAAGGTATTTAGGAATTTAAGGTAATTAGGATATGGATATTATCATAGCGGGTGACGGTGAGGTTGGGATGCATCTCGCGGAGGCTTTGGAGAGAGGCGACCACAGCATCACCATCGTTGACCCACACGAGGAGCTTCTGAAAATGGTAGAGTCGCACTCCGACCTCATGACCATCGCCGGTGACTCCACGTCAATCAAGACTTTGCAGAAAGCCAACGTGAAGAAGGCCGACCTTGTGATCTCGGTGCTGCACGACGAGCACATCAACCTCCTGACCGGCATCTTGGCCAAGAAACTCGGCGCCAAACGCGTCATCGTCCGCGTCAACACCATGGAAAACCTCAGCCAGGAGTCGTGGCGAATATACCAGGACCTCGGCATCGACGGCATCATCTCGCCAGAAGACATCGCGGCGCAGGAGATCATCACCCTGCTGAGGCAGAACGCGGCGACGGAGGCTTACGGCTTCGCCGGAGGGAAACTCGAGATGTACATGATGAAACTCGAAGACAACGCGACAATCATCGGCAAGAGCCTCGACGAGATTTACGAGCGTTACAAGCACCTCGACTTCCGCCCCGTGGCCATACACCGCCGGCAGAGCACCTTCATCCCGCACGGGGAGGACGTGTTCAAGGCGGGCGACATGGTGTATGTCGTGTCGAAGCCGCACGCCCTCAAGGAACTGATGATACTCAGCGGCAAACAGAAATACAGCATCCACAACGTGATGATCGTCGGCGGCGGACGCGTGGGGCGCATGACGGCGAAACGTCTCGCCGGCGAAATGGACATCAAGATCATAGAGAGCGACAAGAACCGCTGCTACGAGCTGACGAACATGCTCACCGACACCCTGATAGTCAACGCCGACGCACGAAACGTTGACATGCTCGAAGAGGAAGGCATCAAGAGCGTTGACGCCTTCATCGCCGTCACCGACAACACCGAGACCAACATCCTGACATGCCTCCAGGCCAAGGCCCACGGCGTGAAGAAAACCATAGCGTTGGTCGAGAACATCGACTACATCGACATCTCGCAGAACATCGGCATCGACACCATCATCAACAAGAAACTCATCGCGGCGAGCTACATGGTGCGCTACACCCTCGGCGACAACGTATATGCCCTGAAATGCCTCAGCGGCATCGACGCCGACATCATCGAACTCATCGTGCCAGACGGATGCGCCGCCACCATGCGACCCATCAACAAACTCAGGATGCCCGACGGAGCCGTCATCGGCGGCGTGATAAGAGGCGAGATAAGCTACATCGCCACCGGCGACTTCCAGATACAGGCCGAAGACCGCGTGGTGGTGCTCGCTCTGCCCGACGCCGTAAAAGACATGGAGAAACTGTTCAAATAATAAAAACATTTCTTAACTTTGCAAAAATTTCCTGATGAAGAAACTATCGGCCATAATAATAACTTTCAACGAAGAACGCAACATCCGACGCTGCATCGAATCGGTGAAAGACATCGCCGACGAGATAATAGTCGTCGATTCTATGTCAACGGACTCGACGGAAAAGATTTGCAACTCGTTGGGAGTGAGGTTCTTCAGTCAGAAATGGCTCGGATTCTCGGAACAAAAGAACTTCGCCGACAGCTTGGCTTCAAACGACTGGGTCTTCTCGATAGACGCCGACGAGGTGGTGTCGGAGGAATTGGCGGCCTCAATCGCCGGTTTCAAGAAATCCGACTGCACAGACCACGACGTCTTCAGCATGAACCGCCTCACAAACTACTGCGGACATTGGATCAGACACTGCGGATGGTATCCAGACAGGAAGATAAGGATCTGGAACAGAAACGTCGGCAGATGGAAAGGCGACATTCACGAGACATTAGAGTTCTCCACCGAGACGAAAGAGAACCTGCTTCGCGGCGACCTGCTGCATTATTCGTTCAACACACCTGAAGACTTTGAAAGACAGATGACCAAGTTCGCCCTGATGCGCGGGAAACATTATTTCATGAATGGCAGGAGAAACGCCGGCTTCAACATCGTCTTCTCCCCCATCTACGCCTTCATCCAACATTACATCTTCCAGTTAGGCTTCCTCGACGGTGCCGACGGACTGCACATCTGCCACGTCACAGCCAAGACGACGAAGTTAAAATATAAGACACTTAAAGAATTGACAGACAAAGACAAATGATTAGTTTTACAAAAAATAAAAGTGCCAAGGGAAACGACTGTTGCTTCTCGATTGTTATCCCGACGTGGAACAATCTCAAGTATCTTGAGCTTTGCGTCAATAGCATTATCAAGAACTCGGCATACGAGCACCAAATCATCATCGCCGTCAACGAAGGTGTTGACGGAACCAAGAAATGGGTTGAGAATCATGGCTTTGACCACATATACGCAAGCAGCAACATCGGCATCTGCTACGCCCTGAACGCCTGCCGCAGCCTCGTCAGGACGAAATTCATCATGTATGCCAACGATGACATGTATTTCCTCCCCGACTGGGACGTGCCGATTTTGGAAAAGATAAACGAACTGACTGACTATCAATCAGATATTCATAAATATTACATGATTTCGAGTACTCTCGTCGAGCCGTCGGGCGACAATCCGTGCGCCGTGATACGAGATTTCGGCACCGACATCGAAACATTCCGCGAGGATGATTTGTTAAACGAGAAAGACGACCTCTGCCGCAACGACTGGCGCGGGAGTATGTGGCCGCCGAATGTCATGCCGCTCGACTGCTGGGACCTGATAGGCGGGATGAGCATAGAGTTTCATCCGGGTATGTATTCGGACCCCGACATTTGCAGGAAGATGTGGGAGGCCGGTGTCCGCGACTTCATCGGGGTCGGGAACAGCCTGGTCTATCACTTCGGCTGCAAGTCAACGAAAAGAGTCAGGAAGAACAGAGGCCGCAAGACGTTCATCCAGAAATGGGGCATCACGCCGAGGACGTTCACGGAGCGTTACCTGCTGCGCGGACGAGACATGTCGGAGGTGGCGGACGAGAACGACCTGCCGGGACCGTCGGACTTCGGACAGATTGTGAAAAGGATTTTATCCTGTTTTGGAAACAAATGAACAACTAAATATTAACTCAAAAACTTATCAATATGGTAAACATCGATCAAGTCAATTTCAATGGCAAACGCGTCGTGGTACGCGTGGATTTCAACGTCCCGTTGGACGAAAACTTCAACATCACCGACGACACACGTATGCGTGCGGCGATGCCGACATTACGTAAGGTATTGGACGACAACGGAATACTCATCATCATGTCGCATCTCGGACGTCCGAAAAAGAACCCGGATCCGAAGAACTCCCTCAAGCCTATCGTGAAACATCTCGAAGAACTCATCGGCAAGCCGGTCATCTTTGCCGACGACTGCATGAAAGCCGCCGACGCAATCGCGGCGATGAAGCCGGGCGAGGTGATGCTTCTCGAAAACCTCCGTTTCTACGCCGAGGAAGAAGGCAAGCCGCGCGGGATAGAGAAAGAGGAACCAGGCTACGACGAGGCCAAGAAAGCTGTCAAGGCTTCACAGAAAGAGTTCACCAAGACCCTCGCCTCATACGGCGAATACTACATCAACGACGCGTTCGGCACGGCACACCGCGCACACGCCTCCACAGCACTCATCGCCGACTACTTCGACGCCGAACACAAGATGTACGGCTACCTCATGGGCAAGGAAGTGGCCGCCGTTGACAAAGTCATGAAAGACATCAAACGTCCGTTCACGGCCATCATGGGCGGCTCGAAGGTCTCAACGAAGATCGACATCATCGAGAACCTGCTCACCAAGGTCGATAACCTCATCATCGGCGGCGGCATGACATACACCTTCATGAAAGCCCTCGGCGGAAAGATCGGCAACTCAATATGCGAAGACGACAAGCTCGACCTCGCACTCGACATCATCGCGAAGGCCAAGGAGAAAGGCGTGAAACTCGTGCTTTCAATCCAGACGCTCGCAGGAAACAAATTCTCGGAGGACTCCGACACAATGATCGTTGAGCCCATGGACATCCCTGACGGATGGGAAGGCATGGACATCGGGCCGAAGACCGGCGAGCTGTTCGCGGAGGTCATCAAAGGCTCCAAGACGATATTGTGGAACGGCCCTGTCGGCGTGTTCGAGTTCGAGAAATTCACCGGCGGCTCAAGGGCTGTGGCCAACGCCATCGTGGAGGCCACCGAAGCCGGCGCGTTCTCGCTCATCGGCGGCGGCGACTCCGTGGCCTGCATCAACAAGTTCGGCCTCGCCGACAAGGTGTCGTACGTCTCGACGGGCGGCGGCGCGTTGCTCGAAGCCATCGAAGGCAAGGAGCTGCCCGGCATCGCAGCGATAAAGAAGTAAGTTATAAGTTAAGAGAGTAGAGAGGAGAGTTAAGAGAGGGGGAATAAATTAATTTATCCCAATTATGAAGATGCACCGAACGTGTGGTTGCGGTGCATCTTTTTTTTCAAAAAATCCCTTGACCTTTCAAAAATCTCTTTTTAATTTTGACTTTTCAAAATTGAAATGCCATGACGACCTCTGATTTGTCATATAAACCACTGATTATCATAGCGAAGGCGGATGTTGCCTGTTTCCGCCGAGATGGTGCTTTCCTTGAAAATTTATATAAAACTTAAAATATATGAAAAAACTGATTACATTATTAATGCTTTTATGCCCTCTTCTCGGGAGTGCCCAGCAGTGGGTGATTGATTTCAGCGACAGACCAGAATGTTCCAGTCTGGTGAACGGAATGTCCAATGGGGAAGGCAATGTGATAGTGGTCGGGGCTTACGGAGCTAATGGAGGTTATACAAATCATTTCACCCCTATGCTGATGAAACTGTCACCAGACGGAAGCCATGCAGAGAATGTCATGGATAATGGTTTTGACCGCCTGCGCCTTAACAGTGTGGTGCGTCTCAACAATGGCAATTATCTCACGGCAGGCGTGTTCACTGATGGCACCGCTGGTCTCATGAACCCACAGCCATACAAGAAAGTTGGAGTGATTGTGTTCAACGACAGCCTTGATGTGATTGGAACGAGAGTGTATGAGTCAGAGATGATTCCTGACGGTGTCTTCAACAGTGGTATGGATGTGAAATCACAGCTGCTGCTTGACGACGATGGCACTGTGGTACTATGCGGCACGTATTCATACATTGACTCCACTTCCTACAGTTTACCAGCGAATATGCACCGACCGTATTTCTACCGTTTCAATGAATCAGGCGACACACTCGCATGCAGGTATCTTAGACCCAAGAAATCTGAACCTGATTTCAATGTCTTCAGTTTTGAATGCTACCAGATTGTCAGAGACCCGCAGGCAGATGGGTATATGATTATGGGTAGAGGCTTGAACGGAAATTCATCACTTTTGTTCTATGATGAGAATTTCAATTATGTGAGAAGTTTCTGCCCGACATATAATGGTTTGAAACCTTTGTACTATGGGTTCAATTCTGATTTCTGGTTGTCTGACGACAGGGTACTGACATTCGGTCACACTCCCGGAGAAAATTTGGAGTTGCTGCTCGCGGATATAGATATTGGAGGCAGTGTAAACAAGTATGTGAACATCTACCACCCGTCTGACACCAGCAGCATTGCGGCGCAGGGACATTGCATGGCTGTGGTGAATGACACCACCATATACGGTGGATTTTATTCATACCATGCCTTCAAGGATCTTGACATCTGGCCAGGTGTGTGCCTGTTCGACAAGAATATGGAACTGCTTGGTATAAGATACTTTCCGCTTGAAGGATATTATGAATGTTTTGTTAATGCTATACTTCCTGCAGCTGATGGTGGCTGTTTGCTGCTGTGTACCAGTTATCATGAACAAACCCGAAGTGGTTTGGCCATCAAACTATCCCGCGAGGACCTGAACCCAATCCCGTGCGGCGTGAAAGAGATTCCGCAGGAGAAACTCCATGCGGTTGCGTTCCCGAACCCGACGCGCGGAGAACTCAACATAGACATCTCCGATCTGCCAGACAACACCGAGAACCGTGTGAGCATCACCGACATGCAGGGCATGGTCCGTATGAGCCGCATCATACGCGGCAACGGAAACCTTCTCACCATCGACGCCTCGTCGCTCGAAGCGGGGACGTACGTCTATTCGGTATTCAACAGTGAAAAGGAGCTTCTGAAAGGGAAGTTCGTGAAAGAGTAAAACATAACGTTTAACCGAGTCAACTCAAACAAGGAGTAAAGACATAAAACAGTCAACCTGAATCAGGAAATGACAGTCAAAATCTGAACGTGCAGCAATGGATTATTCTTATATGGTATATTATAAAGCTGGATATGCTGATATGTGTAGTACTATAAAAAGTCACCTTGGATATTCAACTAATTTTTATGTCCCCAGAAATTATAATTTTTCAACAATTGATTTTTATAAATGGTTGTTTTCAAAATGAAGATTATATATAACATTCTAATTTTAACATTATTGTCAACAAATCTGGCAATCGGTCAAGTAATGGAATACAGATGTAATACATTTGATGAATCAACATTCCTGTACATTGACTTCTATGAAAATGACTTTTATATATTTGGATACCGAACGGATTATAAGGATATGTTCTTTGAATCTATCATTTCTGAAGGTATATACATCAATAAACAGAATGATACCATTGTGTTGAATGATCAGGTTAATGGATTTGACATGATTTTCAGAAGGGATGGAAATGATAGTTTGTATTGTGTGAATGGATTGTGTTTCATGGATACGTTAAGGCTTGTGTATCATGGTATGTGCGATGAAGCGTATGATGGAATATACTATACTCTCAAGTATGAACACCCTTTGGATAGTCTGGAAATAGAACGAGAAATATATAGGTCACAAACTGTTTTACGCGACTTCAAACCTGGTTTGTATGAGATTTATCATCCTGGTGATCAATTAAGTATTAATGAAGATCACACATATACATTTCCATCAGCGATTCATCCAATGACTGCAGGAACATGGAAACGGGAAGGGAACCTTCTTACTTTCTTTGATAAGAGTCTTGGCGAGGCATTCACTGCATTTATTGAAGATGGATACATTTTAGCGAGGCATCTTTTTTACTATTCTAAATTTGACAAATATAGAATCATTCCTGAAAACGAATATTATGAGTATTATGATACTATATCTGCAAAACAAAGGTGAGATGCCGGGTGGCTCAAATCTCCGCTAAATTATCTTTTTACGACCAACACTTCCCCGAACCCATTACGGCTTTCGGGGAAGTCTTTATGTTCGTTTCTGCATGAAGAGCATTTCCCCAAAAAAATCTGTCACCGCCTCCGCGCGTACGATAATTTTGCTAACTTTGCACCGCAAAAGGAAAAGACCGGAAAGATGCCTGAAGAGATGTTCATATACGACACTGATTGCACCGACGAACCCCTGTTCGACCGCGGCTTCACGGGCCACGAGCATCTCTACGCCTTAGGCCTCATAAACATGAACGGCCGCATGTACGACCCTGTGACCTCATCGTTCCTCTCGCCCGACAACTACGTTCAGTGCCCCACCTCCCAGCAGGGCTTCAACCGCTACGCTTACTGCTTCTACAACCCGCTGAAGTACGTTGACCCGACTGGCGAGAGGTGTTACGGGCCGTCGGAGGCCGAGATTGTGCAGAGGGCGATCAACGAGGCACGGCAGCGGTGCTGGCGCGAGACGTACCGCATACTGGAGGAACAGGAGGCCATGTACCGGCAGATCAAGGACGGACAGCATCCGTTCGGATGGGGTCTGGAACCGGGCGGGGCAGGAAGTGAGAACAGTTCGGGAAGTGTTGTAAAATGGTCGTACAAGAGTTTTGACTATGGACAGCTCAACAAAGGCGTCAGTTCACGAAGAGGGAAATGCGTTCTGACAAGCCTCGGAAGCGCGAGAAAGTGCTGGAGCGAAGGACGGTGGGGAGAGTCAACCAAGGAATGGGAGAAGAGGGAGGAAGAGTACTATGAGCAAACAGGCAAACACGGGTATGAGACCGGCAATTTCGAGGATTTCATTGAGAGCAACCCCGACCCATCGAGATACAACACCTACGTCGCGATGACCGGCGTCACTGACATCAGTCCGGATAATATATGTGATTTGATGGATGCAGGCTATGTGGTTGCCGTGTTCTGCACCCTGGAGAATGGGGAAAAACATTTTGCTAACGTAGAATCTTGCACAATGTATGACGACAATTCGTTTACAATAAAATTCAGCAACCCGAATCCGAATATGATGCCGCCACTCAAAATATTAGGTGCTAATGAAACGTATACAATTAGCTCAGACTATTATTCAACACCACGATTTATTGCATACAAATTAACGATATGGAAACAGTAAAACTATTATTGATAAGCTTGCTTGTATTTGTGGGTGTTAATTGTTCGGCTCAAAATCCTAACAATGGGATATACAGATACAACTATGGATATTTGTGCATTAAAAATGACACTGTTATTATGGATTTCTCCACTCATCATTATTACTACATGGGATTATACAAAATGGATGAAGGTGAACTCATATTAAACAAAAACGAATTGATCGGCAGAAGCGGGACAATCCACACAGAGAAGTGTTCGCCAGACTCAATTGAAATAAAACTTATATGCAAATATGAAATTGTAATGGAAGAGGCGGACAAACATCCGAGACAATCTATGAACTGTGGTTTTTATTCGGATGCCACAAAAGGCATAAACTCAAAAGATGATGGATGTATATATATCGGGCTTGATGAAAATCAAAACAAGTTTAATATTGAAAATTTTTACGTCGGTGATTATGTACAATTCCAATTTTATGACATTTTTAAAGTGCCATTGGAATATGGCAAAAGATACGTCATAACACAAAAAAATAACGCCAGCGTGCTGTTCCTTGACGGCGATATGTCATGGGTCTCGTTTAAGGTCAAGAGACACGGCAAGAGAATTGAGATGTATCATAAGAAGACTAAAAGAAAACGTGTATTCCATTATGTTGGTGAGTGCGACTCTTGCCTTGAGGAGTTTAGCAAGCAATTTCCCGGTTTGATAGAATAGATTTTCCCGGCCTCCCCGCAAGCCACCGTGCTCTTCGGGGAGGCTTTCTCTTTATTTCAGTGTGAAGTTTTAAGTTTTGAGAGTGGGGTTTTTCGGTTTAAAGATGGAAGTTAAGAGCAGCTTGTCCGGCCCACGTCGCTTCGCGGTGCGGTGGCCAGCGCCATGCGGCGGCCGAGCATCGCATGGCGCTTGATCTTTTGGTTACTTTTCCATCAAGGGAAAAGTGACATGAAAAAATTATTTAAACAAAGACTTCATTTTCAAACGAAAACCATTACCTTTGCAAGGTCATAAAAACAGAAGATGAACACCGCAACGGCGACATACAGAAGAAGAAACCGCATATACGAGCCTGTTCAGGACCCCACCTCCCAGCAGGGCTTCAACCGCTACGCTTACTGCTTCTACAACCCGCTGAAGTACGTTGACCCGACTGGGGAGAGAGCCTTCGGGCCAAGGGGAATTCAACACATGATAACAATAGCGACGGAGAGCCAGAATGTGATAATTATACTGTTGACGAATACGGGCGCATGGTATATGAGAAAACAGACGATTCGTATGATGTTTTATACAATGCAGACAAAAGGGAAAATATCAGAATTGACAAAGGGGGAATTTTATCCATGTATTATGACAGGGTGAAAAATCCTTATGACAACAAGTGGTATTCATACCTTGTCATAAAAGTTCGAGACGATGATTGCGCAAAAGCTATTTTTGAATTTGCAGCTAAACATTCAGGTGTGGAGTGGAGTAGGTCATCGGTTTTTTATGTCATTTCGTCGCTTTTTGTGGCCTTCGGCTGCGTGCGATTGTGTTGTAGTGCCTGAATTAATTCCGCCAACGGGTAAATCCCGATTTTTTCAATAAAAAATTCCCTGGATTTTCAATTTTTCCAAAGGCGAACGCAAAAAGTTTTATGAGATTACCGCAAAATTGTAAAGCAAAATGCCACAAAATTATAAAGCAAAACGCCACAAAAGTAGAAAACAGAGTTGCGGATTTAAATTTAATTTGTATCTTTGCAGCGAGATATTAATTAAAAAGAATTTGCCATGAGTTACTTGAAAAGAACTGCTGATGCCGTGTTGGAATTGTACTTGGAGGCTTTCGGGGCAATATTGATTGAAGGGCCAAAATGGTGTGGCAAGACCACTACAGCCGAGCAGTTGGCCAGAAGTGTGATAAAATTGCAAGACCCAGACATGCGTGATGAGTATTTGGCGACAGCCGAAACCAAGCCATCGTTACTGCTGAAGGGTGCAAACCCTCGTTTGATTGACGAGTGGCAGGATGCTCCTGTGCTATGGGATGCCGTAAGGACAACAGTTGACGACAGACGTGATCAGGGATTGTTTATCTTGACCGGCTCGAACGCTGTAAAAAAAGAAAAAACACGTCACTCGGGCAACAACAGAATAGCGAAGATGGATATGATTCCGATGAGTTTGTGGGAATCGCAGGAGTCGAACGGAAAGATTTCGCTGAAAGAGTTGTTTGACAATCCAAATCTTGACATTGACGGAATAGAATCTGATATGACGATTGAAGATTTGATTTTCAGTGCATGTCGAGGCGGCTGGCCTGGTTCGTTGAATGTAAAAACAGACCGTGCCAAATTGTTGGTGGCAAAAAACTACGTAAAAACAGTCTGTTCAGAAGATATCAGCAGGGTGGATGGCGTGCAACGTGATGAGTTGCTGGCAAAGATGATATTGCGCTCGTATGCGAGAAATATTTCGACATTGGCAAAGAAATCGTCGCTCATCACGGATGTGACCGCATCAGGTGAGGTGTCGTGCACGGCACCGACGTTTGATGATTATGTCGGTGCACTTAAGAAATTGTTTGTTATTTGTGACGTTGATGCCTGGTGCCCTGCTGTCAGAAGCAAAAGCGCCATCAGAAGCGGGGTGAAGCGTTCGTTTGTTGACCCATCGATAGCAGTGGCAGCATTGAATCTGACGCCAGAGGCACTGGTGGTTCAGTTGAATACTTTTGGATTTATATTTGAACAAATGTGTATTCGTGACCTTAAAGCATATACGCTTGATGCTGATACGCATGTGTCGTATTACCATGACAGATATGGTTTGGAGGCTGACTGGGTGTTGCATCTTGGCGATGGCCGTTATGCTTTGGTAGAATGCAAGCTCGGAAGCAAAGAGATTGAGGATGGCGCAAAACATCTTGCAGAGCTTAAAGAGCTTATCAGGAAACACAACAAAGAAGAGAATCAGGTGCCATTGCGGGAACCAGATTTAATGCTCGTGCTGACAGGTGGGAAAATGGCATACACAAGACCTGATGGAGTCAAGATAATTCCGCTGGGATGCCTAAAGAACTGATTTTTTACATCTGAACTTTATTTGTAAAGGCCAATTCTAAATAAAACTCATTTATAATCAAATGAATATTTGTATATCTGCCGCAAATTAGAAGAGAAAATGGACACATACGGAAGGGCATACGGAAAACTGGGCGACCAAGGTTTATTTGATTCAGAAGAAAGTATATCCATGTTGTCCACATTGGGGGTACCCGCCGGGAATGCTTGCGGAAACGGTTGATTTCAAGATGTTTCGATAGACATTGGAGGCGAGCTTGTGCCGTGAGCGCCAGAGCTTCGATGCATGGGGCAACCGGCGCAACGCCATGACCTCGTCGTTCCTTTCGCCCGACAACTTCATCCAGTGCATTGACGAAGTCAGAACCGAAAAACATGATACGCATCACCTTCTTGCAGTCATTTTGACTAAAAAAAGCGATACGCATCACCTTCTTGCAGTCAT
>JAUNNU010000045.1 GCA_030537295.1 Bacteroidia bacterium | reverse complement strand
CATCAAACTCCTAATCAAAACCCCTTCAGGCTCATCGTCACCGTGGGAATCAACAATATCGCGCCGAGGATGACCATCATGAGGATGAACTTCCAGACCCACTTGAACCATTTCTGGTAAGGTATCTTCGCCACGCCGAGGGCGCCGATGAGCACGCCCGACGTCGGGGTGATCATGTTGGTGAAGCCGTCGCCGAACTGGAACGCCATCACCGTGGCCTGACGGCTGATGCCGATGAGGTCGCTGAACGGCGCCATGATAGGCATCGTGATGGCGGCCTTCGCCGAACCCGACGGGATGATGATGTTGATGAACGTCTGAATGCCATACATCACCTCCACCGACGCCACCTTGCCGAAGTCGGACATCGACTTGGAAAATCCGTATAGAATCGTGTCGATGACACCACCGTTTTTCAAGATTATCACTATGCCTCCGGCGAGGCCGACGACCATCGCCGCCGAGAGGATGTCTTTCATGCCCTCAACGAAAAGCCCCGCTATGTCGCTGGCACTCTTGCCGATAGCCACGCCCGCCGACACTCCCATTGCAAGGAACAACGTAGCGATCTCGCCCACATACCAGCCGTAGCCCATCACCCCGATTATCAGATACAAAATGGTATATGCAAGGAGAAGCAGGATGAAATTGTGAACCGTCTTTCTCAACGAGAAAACCCCCGCAACCGCAAAAAGCCCCGTCAACACCGGAATCAGCGGAAGCGTCGTCGCGCCCGTGCCGATTTTCAATGTCGTTGACGGATTTTCAAACGAGAACAAAACCATCGCGACAAGCAGGAAACCATATACGAACCACGCCGCCTTCGGGACATATTTCTCGAACTCCTCACCTTGCGCCGCAGCGGTTTTCCTCCAGTAGGCATCATCATCAAACATTATTGAGGAAGTCGGATTTTTTTTCACTTTATGTGCATATTTCAAAACGAAAGCAATTCCGAAGATGTTGATTATCACCCAGCAGAAGATTCTGTAGCCTATCCCGGAGAAGAGCGGCACCTCGGCGATTCCCTGCGCTATCCCTATCGTAAACGGATTCAATATCGCTCCGGCGAAACCGATGTGCGCCGCCACATACACCATGCAAAGCCCCACGATGCTGTCGTAACCCATTGATATTGCGAGCGGTATGACGATGACCACGAAGGCTATGCATTCCTCGCTCATCCCGAAGATGGCACCGAAGAAACTGAACAGCAGCATTATCAGCACGATGATGATGTTGTCAACGCCTATCGCACCGAGAATCTTGTTGTTTTCAAGGCGTTTCGTGAACTTCAGGAACGAGAAAATCCCCATGTCGATGGCGCGGCTCTTGTTCATGATCCAGAACGCACCGCCGATTATCAGTATGAATGCGATGATTGACTTCTGCTCCACGAAGCCGTCGAAAAGTGCGGAGAACACCTGCCACGTCTGCGGCTCCGGGTTGAAATCGCCTTGATTTTCAATTGGTATCTCGTTTTCAAAATAAAATGTGCCATCGATGTATTTACCGGGTTTTATGAACCAGGTCAGCATTGCGGCAAGCACAATGATGAAAAAAATAATCACGTAGGTATGTGGTACTTTTCTTTTAGCCATAAAAACTTTTTTGCAAAAGTACACATTTTTTTTTGACTGATACGCAGGCGGAAAAAATTACGGTCGAAAACATGTCGTATGTGTGAAAATTATTTAATTTTGCAGCCTGATTGAAAATCCTGCAATGTCGGCGGACGCTTCACCAAGTCAGTCTATGGCCGGCAGGCGGCAGTTTTTAGAACCAACTTAAATGCAACATAAGAAAGGAAAACGGAAAACCTGGCTGAAAGTCGTGTTGATTGTCACAAGCTGTTTGATTCTTGTGCCGGTTATCCTTGTTTTGGCGGTAATGTTCGCATTGACGATTCCTTCCGTGCAGAACAGGGCGGTGCAGACGGCCGCACGCATCATTTCCGAAAAGACGGGCATCGAGGCTTCGGTGGGTCATTTCTCGGTCAGGCCGCCGTTCGATGTTTTGTTGAAAGATGTCTTCGCAAGTGACGATTCGGGCGACACCCTTGCTTTCGTCGGCCTTTTGGACGCCCGCATCCGCATCGATGCGCTGCCCGACTCGATAGCCGTCAGGTCTCTGAAAACAAAAAACGTTGTCGCACACACCGGCGACCTGATTTCGTCTGTCACGATTGACGGGAACATCGGGTCACTCTCCGCAGGAGCAAGGAGTTTCGGACTTAGCGAAGGATGTTTCAGGATAACCGATGCGGTCATCAAAAACGCCGATGTGTCGCTTGTCCTCAACGATTCAGAAGAAGATGAGGAGGAGTCGCCGTCCGACAGCACGGCCTTGGCCATCGACCTCGAAGACATATCCTTGGAAAATGTGAGATTCTCGCTTGAGCCGATAGCGTTGAAGCTCGACATCGGCAAGACCGAGGCAAGCGTGCTGATTGACATCGGCGGGGATTGCTACACCGTGCGCAGGATAGACATCGCGGACACGGATTTCGGGATAGACGACTTTGAGATTTCCGTCGGCAGATTGTCGGGTGACGTGTCAGTTGACCTCAATAATTCATTAATCTCCTCCAACGGATTGAGCGTGAGCGTCCCTGAATTGCAGGCGGACGCCGTGCTTCATGAAACGCGGCTTGACATGGATGAAATGATTGTGACTGCCAAGGCGGAGGGGAGTTTCGCCGGTTCGGGATTCTTCCTCGATGCGGATTATGACATCGACGAAGAACTTTTCAAGGCTGACCTTGACTTCGGACGCATAGACTTGGCGCAGCTTCTCGGCATGGAAGGAAACGAGCTTGTCGTGGCCGGCCATATAAGGGCATCAGGTTCGGGAATCGACCCCACCGACAGAAAAATGACCGCTGAGGTAGTCGCCGGTTTAGACAGCTGCCGCTTCGACAACATCGATGTCTCCGGCATCAACCTGTCAGCCAACCTGAATTCCGGCTCGGTCAGAGGCACAGTGTCGGCCCCAGTCCATTATTCGGATTCGTCACTCATCGCCGGAATGATGTTGGAAAGCCGTTTTGTGGTCAGCGACTTCCTCGGGAAACTCCCCGGAATAGACCTTGACGCGAAACTCGACTCCGTTGAAGTACTCGTCTCCGGCGACACGTTGAAAGTCAGCAGGATGAACGTGGACTTCAAAACCAAGAAAGGACTTTGCGATGCCAAAGTGGACATGCCCGGAATCGCTCTCTCCGCCGATGTCCCGGCTCATGTCTTTGACATACCGTCGCTCATCCCATCCTTCTCCGGTGAAATCCGTGACCTGAATGATATAGACTCTCTTGTCGCCGAGCTGCCTTGTTTCAACATCGATTTGAATATCAAACATGACAACCCGTTCAGCGGAATCATTCAGGAAATGGGTTTCGACATCACGGACCTCACGGCGGGTCTGCACACTTTCGGCACTTCGAGGAAACTGAACATTTCGTTGAACACCCCTAACCTCAACGGGGAATACAGGCTCCCGGCGATGAATGCGATCCTTTTCGCCAATATGTCGGACGGCAAGGCCAACGCCTCCCTTAAGTTCAACACCGACATCGAAGACGGAATCATGTCTGTAAACGGAATCGACACAAGGCTCATGCTCAAAACCACGCTGAAGAGGGACGGCGACGACGTGATGGTTGACGGTGACATCAGGTTGGCGGACTTGGTTTACGACGGCAAGAAAATAGGAGACAGAAACGTACTTCTAAAGCTCCGTCCTGATGACGACGATCCAGGTCGGTTCGTCGCCACCGCAAATCTTGACGACATCCCTGTGGAGTTAGCGAAACAGTTTGTAGAACTTCCGAAAGACATTGCGATTCAAGGGAAGATAAGGGCTCGCGCCGCCGTCAAAGGCATTCCTGACAAAATCGATTTCTTCGCCGGTGTCACGCCGATGGACGTTGCAGTTGAATATTCTCCGTATGACGTGCTGCTGCGGCTCAGCGAACAGGAAATCACTTTGGAAAACAACAAAATCAAGCTGAACGGGCTTTCCGTCATCGGTGTTGACAGCACGTCTGTGGCTCTTGACGGAGGCTTGGACCTCGACTCCATGACGCTCGACGTGTCGTTGAAATCCGACGGTTTCGAACCTGTCAGGCTTCCGAAAGACGGCCCGATCCCGGTGTATGGCAGGCTGCTCGCCGGCATCGACGGGAACATCACCGGCAGCGTTGACGACTTCAAAGCCGACATCGACGTGGAAATACTTCCGCAGACCGACATCACATATCCCATCGACAAGAAGAACCTCGCACAGGTCAGCCCGTCGGGAACTGTAAAAGTAAGCTACAGCGACAAAACAGGACTCAGCCTTGGAGGTCAGTTGGACGTGCCGAAGGGCAAGGTGTTCTTCTCTCCCAAGCTGTACCCCATGATGCCTTTCGCCATCGATAAGGGCAGCCACATAAAATTCAACGGCGGTATCGAAGCCACCGAGTTGGCAATCTCGGCATCGCAAAGCGCAAAAGCCACCTACAAGCCGCGCGGCGAAGTCTCAAGAATGGTTGATTTTATCACTGGCGTCAAAGTCGGCGGCTCGTTGGAGAAATTGGACATCGGCTTCTACCTTGACGCGCCTCGCGACAGCGAAATCCAGAAGGAACTCGCAGAGATGCCTGAAGAGGACAGGGAAGGCTTGGCTGCGGTACTTTTGGCCACCGGCATGTACGCCTCGGAAAGCAACGAGGCCACGCAGATGGAAGGTTACGCACTGTCGAGCATACTGCAGTCGAAGCTCAACGCCGCATCGTCAAACAGATTCGGCAACAAGATAAATTTAGACTTCGGGGTGGCCAAGGCGAAGCACGAAAAAGGCATCGAGACAACTGACTACACCCTGAACGTCTCCAAGAGTTTCTTCAAGGACAGGCTGAACGTCAAGCTCGGCAGCAGCGTGTCGGACAACGCCGAGGTGAACAAAAACTCCACTTCGTTCATCAACAACATCTCCGCGGAGTTGAAGTTGGACACCGCCGGGATGTTCAAGGCGAGGCTGTTCAGCATGAAGGACTACAACAACATCGTGGAAGGGGAACTCATAAAATCGGGCGTCGGCGTCATCTTCGACAAGACACTTCTCCGGCAGCGCGACAGCCTTGACAGGTCACTTGACATGGAAGTCGAGGGTAACGCGGTGCTCAGGAGCAACAACCAGTTCGGCCCCGACGCGGCGGTCTCGCTGACAAAACAGAATCTCTTCAGACGTAACGACATTTTCACGGTCAAGCTCAAGGGAGCGTATTACTGGAATCTCAACAGGAAACAGCTGAAAGACCCCACGAGAAACGACACTTATCTGTTCGGTGCGGACTTCGCTCTCAACTTCCCGTACATGCAAGTCGGCAGATGGGCACGCAAATACAACGGACAGACGGTTTACCGCCTCGGCTACCTGAACGAAAACATCTCCGGCGACTACGGCATCCACAAACTGTACGGTGGCGTCGATTACAGCATCCGCAACGGAAAGTACGTCACACACAGCTTCTCGCCTCTTTACCTCTCCATCGTGCTGGCCAACAAGGCATCGGATGAACTGACCACCAACATCGGCTTCGTGGACCTGCTCAAACTCTTCATCAACAACGAGTTCATACCTTCGATAAGATATTCGTTCAGCTATAACAACTACCGTGACAGAAACCGTAATGTCAACACCGCCATTGAGATACAGCTGAAGGAATCAGCGAACCTCATTTCAGGCGTGATGGCGGCCTGCGGGAGAGACTTCAACGAAAGATACAAGAAGATCTTCGGCATCGAATATGACCAGTTCCTGAAATTCCAGATAGAGCTCAGGAACAAATTCAGGCTGAACGACAAGCTCGAGCTTGCGACGAGGGCTTTGGCCGGCGGCGTCGTGAGTTACGGAAACAGTGTTGGCGCACCTCTCTCGGAGGCGTTCTCGATAGGCGGCCCGAACAGCATCAGGGCGTTCATGCCTCGTTCCATAGGCCCCGGGGATTTCCACAACGAGAACTACAGCTCGTACATCTTCCACGCTGGCGACATGAAACTGGAGCTTAACGCAGAACTCCGTTTCCCTATCGTCTGGAAACTCAACGGGGCGTTCTTCGTGGATGCCGGTAACATCTGGAACCAAAGAGACCCGCGCGACTATATGTCTGACGAACAGATTGAGGCACTGCTTAAAGGCTTCAACCTGACACATTTGTACGACAGCAACATCAAGGCGGAGACCTTCCTGAACCAGATCGCCCTCGGTACCGGAATGGGCCTACGTCTTGACTACGAGTCCATCGTCATCAGGCTTGACCTCGGCGTCGCCATCCATGCGCCGTACGAAACCGAACGCAGCGGCTATTACAACATCCCGAATTTCTGGCGCGACGGCCTCAAGTTCAACTTCGGAATCGGGTATCCGTTCTAAAAATTTCACAAATTATTCAAAAAGGAACAGATTTTCAGAACCCACATACAAAAATTAACTTACAGTTGGAAATAAGAAGATAAAATGTAACCTTGCAGCGTCGTTTCCTTTTGAAATTTTGTCTGACGGACTTCGCAAAATTCAGAGGGGCGGCATGAAAAGGGTAAAAGCTGATTCTGACAAATTTTTCAGGAATGGTTCGGACATATCAAAAAATTATCTATTTTTGCAGATTGATTATAAAGACGCCGGTATTGGCGGAATATTCACTGTGTCAGTTTAATGGTTCTGGCTGACGCGGCGAAAAAATGGATTTGCAGAACCATATAAAAAGTTAATTAGATGAAATTCAAATTATTAATTCCAGTTGTGTTGCTGGCTTTGTCGGCAACGTCTTGTGTCGAGGTCCCGGAGGCGGAATTCACCCCATACGAGACAATGATCATCTCAAAGACGAATCAAGAGCTTCCGACAGCAGTCGCCTCAAACCTGAAAGGCGTCAACACGGTGAGTGTTTATCCTAAAATCGACGCCCAGCTGAAAAAAACGTTGGTGCATAACGGACAACACGTGAGCATGGGTCAGGTGATGTTCAAGCTTGACGACCGCGCGCAGTATCTTGCGTTGCAGTCGGCTACGGCGGCACGCCTCAACGCTGAAGCCAATCTCTCCACCGCAAAACTGAACTATGAAAGCAACAAGGAGCTTTTCCAGAAAGGAATAGTCAGCGATTACGTCTTGGAATCGGCGGAGAACAACTACAAGAGCGCACAGGCTGCGGTTGAAGTCGCCAAGGCTGAGGAAGATGTCGCGAGGACGAACCTCTCCTATTGCGACATCACGGCTCCCGTTGACGGAGTTCTCGGCGAGATAGTCCCTTCGCCTGGCGACCTCGTGAGCTCGACGATGTTCAAGCCGATGACGGTCATCTCCGACAACAGCGAGATAATAGCCAATTTTTCACTTACGGAAAACGACTATTTAGCGATTCAAAACGAATACGGCGGTTTGTCGGATCTGAACATGCTTCCGCCCGTTGACCTGAAGCTGAAAGACGGTTCGATGTACGGGCATAAGGGCAGGATCACCAGCATGTCGGGTGTCGTTGACAAGCAGACTGGCTCCATAGTGTGCGAGGCGCGTTTCCCCAACCCCGACGGCAAGCTGCTGTCAGGCCAGAACGGAACGATAGTCATCACATTTATGTATGAGGATGTCATCATCATCCCTATGACGGCGGTCGTCCTGATACAGGACAAGAAGCTCGTTTACAAGGTTGGCGCCGACGGCTGCGCCACCGCGACATTGATAGAGGTCGCTCCGGAAAATACAGGAAAGAATTACATTGTCACCGGCGGCCTGACGGTGGGCGATGAAATCGTCGCATCAGGCGCAGTGACTGTCCAGGACGGAATGAAAGTGAAGTAGTATGAACAAGGAGTTTTTTTTCATGAAAAGGAAGGTGATGGCGGTGTCCATCTCCGTCCTGATATTGCTGATAGGCTTCATCTCACTCAACACCTTGCCCATTGAACAATATCCCGACATCGCGCCTCCGACAATCAACATCGAGGCTGACTACACCGGCGCTGACGCCAACTCCGTCATGACCGCCGTCATCATGCCCATAGAAGAGTCCATCAACGGCGTGGAAGGCATGACATACATTACCTCGACGGCTTCGTCAACAGGCAACGCCACGATAGAGGTCTTCTTCGAGCAGGGCGTTGACCCCGACATGGCCGCCGTGAACGTCCAGAACCGCGTGGCCAAGGTGCAAAGCACACTGCCGCAGGAAGTGCTTCAGAACGGCATCAAGGTCACGAAGAAACAGAAGAGCATGCTTCAGATCTCGGCCTTGGTGAGCAAGGACGGTCGCTTCGACAACGACTTCATCACCAACTATTTGGACATCAACGTCATCCCGAAGCTGATGCGTATCAACGGCGTCGGCGGCGTGACGAACCTCGGTAACGTCTATTCACTCCGTATCTGGTTCCATCCCGACCAGATGGCCGCCTACAACCTGGTGCCTAACGAGGTCATCAGTGTCATCTCCGCCCAGAACTTCGTCGCCCCGGCCGGTTCTCTCGGCCAGAAGTCATCGAACATGTATGAATACACGATGGAGTACAGCGGACGACTCAAAGACATCGAGGAGTTCAAGGACATCGTCGTGAAGACAGGCGACAACGGCAAGATATTGAGGCTCAGGGACGTTGCCGATGTGGAGCTTGGCGCTTTGTCATATTCGTTCTCCTCGGACGTTGACAACAACCCGGGCGTGGTGTTCATCGTCTATCAGGCGGCGGGCGCCAACGCAACACAGGTCAACGCGCAGATTGGCGAGACGTTTAAGGAGATCCAGAAGGAGATGCCAGCCGGACTGGAGTTCACCACACTTCAGACAGCCGACGACTTCCTTTTCGCCGCCATCCACAATGTCGTCGAGACACTTATCATCGCCATCATCCTCGTCATCCTGGTGGTGTTCTTCTTCTTGCAGGATTTCAAGTCAACGATTATCCCTTCAATTTCCATAATAGTCTCGACGCTCGGCACTTTCGCCGTCGTGAAATTAGCGGGTTTCTCGCTTAACATCCTGACGCTTTTCGCCTTGGTGCTTTCCATCGGCACCGTCGTCGATGACGCCATCGTGGTGGTTGAGGCTGTCATGGCCAAGCTTGAAGGCGGCGCGCAGTCGGCACGCAATGCCACCAACGAGGCGATGCACGAGGTCATGGTCCCTGTCATAAGCTGCACGCTCGTGTTCATGGCGGTGTTCATCCCGACGACGTTCATGCCCGGCACTTCCGGAAAGTTCTTCACGCAGTTCGGCATAACGATAGCCTCGGCAGTGGGCATCTCCTGCATCTCGGCTTTGACGCTGTGTCCTGCGCTGTGCGGCATCATGATGCGCCCGAAGGACGGCAAGGTCAGGAAAAACATCGGATATTATGTGAAAAAGGCATACGACGCCTCATATTCCGCCATGAAAAACAAGTACATGAAGGCGGTTCAGGTCTTCGTTAAGAGACCTGTGATAGCGGTGGCGGCTCTCGTATGCGCAGTGGTGCTTATGGTGTGGGCGATGAAGACGACACCTACGGGGCTTGTCCCGCAGGAAGACCAGGGCGTCATCCTCGTTGACATTTCAACAGCTCCGGGCAACACCCTTGAGCAGACCCAGAGGATCATGGAGGACATGAAGAAAGACATAATGAACATCCCGGAGGTTGAGACATGCGCCTCTGTGTCTGGCTTCGGCATGCTTTCGAATGCCGGAAGCAACTACGGCTCCCTGATCTTAAGGTTGAAGAACTGGGACGACAGAAAAGGCATAGAGCATAGCATAAACATGGTCATCTATAAGTACAACCTTGCTTCACAGAGAGTCAAGGAAGCCACCGTCGTTCCTTTCCAGATGCCTCAGATTCCTGGCTATGGCACCGGCAACATGATGGAGCTTGTGCTTGAAGACCGTCAGGGCGGCGACATGTCGGTCTTTGCCGCTCACGCCAACCGCTTCCTTGATGTGCTGCGGTCACGGCCCGAAATAGATGTGGCGATGACCTCATACAACGAGAACTTCCCGAAATACAAGGTTGATGTGGATGCGGCCCAGTGCATGAAGTCGGGCATAACGCCGCAGGAGGTCATCGACGTGCTCGGCGCTTATTGCGGCGGCGCGTTCTGCGGGAAATACAACAAGTACGGCAAGGTATATAACATCATGGCCAAGGCCTCACCCGAATACACGCTCGACCCCGCTTCGCTCAACAACATCTTCGTGCGCACCGGCGACAAGATGGCTCCCGTCTCGCAGTTCGTGACACTCACCCCGACACTCGGCTCTTCGGTACAGAAACGCTTCAACCTGTTCAACGCCATCTTCTGCAACATCCAGGGTGCGGCGGGATATTCCACCGGCCAGGTTCAGAAAGTCATCGCCGAGGTTGCGGAGGAGTCGCTTCCTGCCGGTTACGGCTATGAATATGCGGGCATCTCAAGGGAAGAGGCGAAGACAGCGGGCAGCAACAACACGATCTTCATCTACGTCATCTGCGTTCTGCTGATATACCTCATCCTCGCCAGCCTTTACGAGTCGTGGTTCGTGCCGTTGGCGGTTCTCATGTCGGTGCCTTTCGGCTTGATGGGCGCCTTCTTCTTCACGAAGATAACCGGATTTGAGAACAACGTGTATCTCCAGACTGGTGTCATCATGCTTATAGGACTGTTGGCGAAGACGGCAATCCTCATCACCGAGTTCGCCACGGAGCGGCGCGCGCAAGGGATGAGCATCATCGACGCGGCGCGGCAGGCCTGCGACGACCGTTTCCGCCCGATTATAATGACAGTCCTCACAATGGTTGTGGGTATGATTCCTCTTATCATCGAAGGCGGCGCGGGAGCGATGGGCAACCGCTCACTCGCCATCGGTGTGACAGGCGGCATGATTGTCGGCACGATAGCATTGCTCTTCGTGACACCGGCGTTCTTCATAATTTTCCAGAAATTGCACGAAAAAGTAAGCAAAGACAAATGAAAAAGAATATAGTTTTAATAGTTGTCGCCGCCTTGCTGCTTTCAAGCTGCGGCATTTACAAGAAGTTCGAGCCTGTCAGCGACACGCGGCAGGAATCCCAGGTCAAAGAAGAAAGACACTTTGGGGATATGCAGTGGAGCGAGGTCTTCACCGACCCTCAGCTTCAGGCTCTGATAGAAAAGGCTCTCCGGAACAACGCCGACCTGCAGAAGTCGCATCTCGCGGTGCAGCAGATGGAAGCCTCACTCAAGGCCTCCAAGCTCGCGTATCTGCCTTCGGTGGGTTTCAATCCGGGCGCCACTTTCACGGGTGTCGAGTCAACATCCACGAATGAATACATGATACCGGTGGCTTTGGACTGGCAGATCGACATCTTCGGACGCGCCACCACAGCCAAAAGGAAAGCCAATGCGCTCACGGAGGAATACCGCGCCCTCGAGCAGGCCACGAAAGCGGAGCTGATAGCAGCCGTGGCCAAGGCTTATTACTCACTGTCGATGATTGACAGCCAGATGAAGATTGTCACCAATACCGTTGCCATCCGCGAACAGGCTCTTGAGACCCAGAAAGCCATGATGAAGGCCGGGCAGGTCAACTCGGCGGCTGTGAGCCAGTTCAACGCTGAGCTTTGCGCCGCCAAGGTTCAGTTGGTCAATCTTCAGAAACAGTTCAACGAAGTGCGTAACTCGTTGTCAATCTTGATAAAAGAAAATATCGATGAGATACAGTGCGGCTCGATGGATGTTGCATTCCCTGAGATAGGAAACGTGGAGGTCTCATCGATAAACCTTCTCTCACGTCCCGATGTGAGGGCTTCGCAGCACGCTCTCGAGGCGGCGTTCTATGCCGAGAGGGGTGCCGTGGCCGAATATTGGCCCAACATAGGTATAAGCGCGTCAACGGGCTTCAACCCCGACAATTTCGTATGGTCGGTGGCGGGCTCACTGTTCCAGCCGATCTTCCAGAGAGGCCAGCTCAAAGCTAACCACAAGATCGCCCAAGCCCAGCAGGAACAGGCACGCCTCGACTTCGAGAAGGCTTTGCTCACGGCATCCGTCGATATAGACAACGCCTTGTGCAGCCTGAAGACAGCAAACGACGCGGCGGTTTTGTACAAGGAACAAGAGGCTCATTATCAAGATGCCTTCGACGCCACCAACGAGCTGATGAAACACGGTCAAGGCTCGTACCTTGAGGTGCTTTTCGCACAGCAGGCACTGTTGGAGTCAAGCCTTATGAAAGTCGCCAACGACTACGATGCAATCTGTTCAATGATAACACTTTATCTCGCCCTCGGCGGCGGTAATTGATAATGAATTTAATAGTATGAAAAGACAGAGGACGATGTTGCGTCCTCTGTCTTTTTTTATCGGTGCCGTAAAACATGACAAGTCATAAAAAAGGTAAGTATATATGACTTTACCACAAATTAAAGTTATAAGATACAAAATCAACAAGTTAGCAATATTCTAACTTTGGGCATTTTGCATGGTTGTATGCCTTTCTAATTTCAATTTCCTAAGCCTCATGAGCATAATTGGCGAAATTGCCCAAAATCTGCTCAATGTGAATTACTTCGCTGCAATCGTCGAAAGAGAAACCGTTGCCGATAAGATACCATTTCTTCCGTTGCGCCATGCTGAGTTTCTGCACACTCGGAAACTTTGAAACAGCAACAACAATAATTCTTCCGTCTTGCAACAAAATCTGCATCTTTCCTCTTGCAGGAAACGAGACTTCCTTTATTCTCGGAACGACATTCCAATATCCTTCTATTGCATACATATTTTATTCTTTTACTTTTATCATTTTAACTTTTCCGCCAGCCTTAAATTTTCGCCATTGTCCAAGCAACAGCTCGTGATATTGCCTTGCAATATCAAGCACCTCTTTGACCTGTTTTTCCGTCAAATCTCCTTTGTCAACTACTTCAACTTCCGGTTCAATCCAAATCTTGCACAAATTTGCTGTTCCATTCTTGCCAACATGCACATGGGCTCTGTTTTCATTGCTATCTGTGCCCCAAAACAAAAATGTCCAGACAACTTTGGCTGTTGCATATATGAAAACTTTTGGCATAACACCTATGATATTATGCTCACTTCACCTCCAACCGCTGCAAAGCCACGCCCTTTTCAGTCGTGAGGCGCAGGAAATAGATTCCCGATGCGAGACCGCTCAAATCGATGGCCGCCGTCTCCGACGATTCATTACGGCTTATGATGCGACCCATCATGTCTATCAATTCCACATTACGCAGGCCTTCAGCCGTGACGTTCACAAAACCTTCGGCCGGGTTCGGATAAACCTCAACCTTCACATTGCTGTTTTCCGCGACATTTTCAATTATTTCAATCTTCACTTCGATAGGGTCGCATTGCGAAGTGCAGCCGTCGCTATAGACAGCTTCAACATAATAGGTATAAGTCTCGTAAGGGACGAGATTTCCCCAAACCTGAGGCACACCATCATCACCCCAATCGATGAATTCGGTATCAACGACCAAGTCATCATTGATTTTTACACCGTCTCTATAAACATTATAGCCTGTCAGCGTACCCGTTGAACCGTTTTCGGGAGCTTCCCAGAAAAGCTCAGCCATCTGGCCATCAACCCAGCCTTCACCATGGAGATTCTGAACCGGATTGCAGCTTACTGCACCGCCGTCCTCAACATAAACCGCCATGGCCAACGAGAAAAGAACTTCATGCCAATCATTGACAAATAATGCTGGTTTCCAATACCATACAAATTCATACCTGTCGCTGTAGTAATACTGACCCAAGATCGAATTTGCCTGGTTGCCATAGAGGAGCATTCCCTCGCCGTTCATCTTGACGCCAACCCAGAAATCACCGTCCGGAATCTCGTAAGGCGTGTCGAGTTCAATGGTCTGCCAGCCCTGGCCTGTCGCCGTGAAATCCTGCGAATAGACCTCATCGCCGCATGACTCGAAATAATAATAGTTCATGTATTCGTCATAAATCTGCAAGTCGATGTTTTCATAAATCTTCAGCGTGAATGAGGCGGTGTTGTATTCCCCATATATATAACGGTAAAACTTCAGTTTGGTAATTGTTCCGCTGATGTCCGGGTCAATCTGATGCGGTGCCATGACCCCGATTGTATTTTCCATCATCGACATATAAGTGACATCGGTGTTTCCGACCCATCCCTCCCTGTCGGTCGGTTCCGGGTTTTCAATTTTGAACATCTGTTGCGCCGATGCGAAACTGCTGACAATCAATGCAGCGATGATAAGTAATGTTTTCTTCATAATATAATAAAGGTTCTATTTGTTCCGTTTCTTCGCTTCATCAGCAGAACCTGATATCTGATTCGGCGAAGTTTCCTTTCCGGGATGTTGTCTCAATAAGTTCACTTCATAATGAAGAGAAACCGGGTGCGAAAGTACGACTTTTTTTGATTTGTGCGGATGTTTTGCCAATAATTTTTTTGGCTGTCAGTAATTCAATTTATAAAAGTTGCATCAGTTTATAAAAAATCGCATCATTTCAAATCTCCTCAAAAATCGCATCCAAAGTCCTTTTGTCAGACTTGAAACCCATCGACTCCTTGATTTTCTGCTTCCTTTTGAAGATGGCGCTTTCCGAAACGCAATAAATCTCCGACAACTCGAAGGTGGTGAGGCCGGATTTCAACAGGCAACAGAACTGATAATCCTTGGCGGAAAGTCCGTGGTTGTTCAGAAACTCAACGAATGTCGGGAAGATTTCCGAAACGGCATCGCACAATTCGTTGATCTCAGATTCTTCAACAACGGCAAGTTTGTTTTTTCTGACGGTTGAGAAATAACCTTTCTTGCAAAAACTCTTATATATGTCCTTCTGTTTCAGCAGTTCCTGCCGCAATGATTTTTCCTGTCCGGCAGTTTTCACTTTTACATCATTGCTGCGATGTTTTTTCAAAATATATCTGACGACAAGCGAAACGGCGGCAACAACCGCTATTGCGATTCCCAACCACCAAAAACCATGACCGTTTTGACTGTCGTTATTTTCGACCACTGTCAACTCATCTGGCACAATTGCGATTCTATAAGTCGCATTGCCTGTCTCTTTGTCAACAGTCCCTGCAATTTCAACCGGACCTCCCAAATAAAAAACCGGTCCTTCTTTGATAGTGTCTGTTTCCATGTTTTTTCTGCAAAAATAGTTGTTTTTTTCGACCTTTTCCAACAAGATTCCATTATTTTATTTCACCCCCAGATATTGATAGAAATTCTCAGGATTTATGGTCTTGACAATACTTTCAGGATATGCCGACATGAAAGTTGATGCCACTCGCGACTTCTTCTTTGGATTCCATTTAAACTCATACGCTGTCAGTTTGCCGTCCTTTTCCTCAATATAGTCAATCTCTTGTTTTTGAGTTGTCCGCCAGAAGTAAGTGTTACAATGGTTTTGGGTGTAATGGTTGTATTTCCTTAATTCACTTACCATGAAATTTTCCCACAAAGGTCCTGCATCCTGACGGAATTCCATATCGGAGAAGTTGTTTATCAACGCATTACGGATGCCGTTGTCACAAAAATAAATCTTTCTCCCGAATTTCAGTTCATTTCTCAAATTACGGCTGTAAGACGACAGTCGGAAAATAATTTTGGTTTGTTCCAACAGATTTATGTATTTCTCAACCGTCCCTTTATCCAATTCCACAATCTGTGACAATTCGTTGTAAGAAATCTCATCACCGATCTGATATGCAAGCGCTTTCATCAACTTGACGATTTTATCAGGTTTTTTGATGCGTTCCCATTCCAGAATATCCTTGTAAAGGTAGCTGTTGGTAAGCTGACTCAAGATTTCCTTTTCATCTCCGGGATTACATACAACATCGGGATACATGCCATACACAAGCCGTATTGGAAGTTTTTGAATCTCTGCAAACAGTCCAAGATCCTCAGCCATCTCGTTGAACGACAATGGGAAAAGTTCATATTCGAATTTTCTGCCAGTCAATGGCTCGTTTATCTTGTTTGCCAGTTCAAACGAAGAACTACCTGTCACAACCAATTGGACATCCGGGAAGTTGTCCGTTATTAGTTTCATCTTAATTCCTACATTTTCAATACGTTGAGCTTCATCTACAACAACGATTTTATTCTTTCCAATCACACTTCTGAAACGCTCTATGGTAACATTTGAGAAAAAATCCCTGACGGGAAGGTCATCAGCGTTAAACCACAGCAAATCATTCTGGTTGGGGAATATTTCTTTAAGAAGTGTTGTCTTCCCAACCTGTCTGGCTCCAATCAAAACAATGGCCTTTCCTCTAAAAAGCCTTTGACTGATAACATTTTGCATTGCACGTTTTATCATTTTCCTGTCATTTTCACGATGCAAAGATAAATTTTTATCTGATATAATCTCCAAAAATTATAATATTTGGCGATTCTATTCGCCGAAATTACGATTTGTTATTTCATAAAGAAATCTCAACACAGACGTTACTCTTGTTTCTGATAGTGTCTGTTTCCATGTTTTTTCTGCAAAAATAGTTGTTTTTTTCGACCTTTTCCAACAAGATTCCACCATTTTATCGCGCATCAAGATTTATTATTTGTAATTGATTGTATTTTAATGATTTACAAAATAACAGTCTATAAAAATTCCAGTAAAATTCCAATACATTTCCACAGTTTTCAGAAAATATTTCAGCAATTTTGCACCTGACAGCGGAAGCCGAAAAGCTTATAGAGTAGGCAAAATTAAAAATTACAAAATTATGTTAAAACTATTATTCTGCATTTCCTTATGCGTAATATCATGTTCGCATAAGCCGGACGTGGAGGTCATCGTCACCGCCAACACCAACCTGTGCCCGAACTGCTACAACGAATACCGCTTCCTCGACAGCATCGACGAAGATTGCACACTGCAACTGCTGTTTCAAACAACAAATCAGAAAGAAGCGCAAAAATTCGCCGACAAATTTCTGAAAATCAACCGCAATTACGACATCGTCTGCAACGACTCGTTGTTCAAGTCGCTGACACACAACATCTTTCCGTGGCTATATCTTTACAAAGACGGCGAACTTGTCTTTGACGCCGAGCTTGGTCAAAGCGAGAAATGGCTTCCTGTCTTAAACAAGCTTCAGCACGAAAACGCATTCGAAGACAAAGCCGGCAAACTGCCCGAAGATGTGGTCTTGTCAGCCAGCAACAGATGTATCTCGTTGAAAGACAATTATATATTGATGGATTTCGCCTATCACGAATTGCATCTTTTCGACAAAGACTTCAAACACATTGCCAGTCAGGATTTCTCGAAAACCGATCTTGAGAAACTTTATTTCGACATTTTCGGCGACAGGAAGACTTTGAGGGAGGTCGGCAGATATTCTGATGAAATATCGCGCTACATCCCCGATTTCGGCAAGATAAAAATCGACAACGGCTGCGTTTTTCACGACACGCTGTTTCTGCTTGTCAATGTGAATCACATCGACACGTATTTCAACGAGGAGCATCAGGACTCGACTGTCAGGATTTTGACCGAGACTGCCATCGTCGGATTGGACGAGAATCTGGAAATCAAAGACGTTTATCCTTTGCGGTTCCGCGACTCGTTGAAATTCAACGATTTCAGCGTCAATGCGTGGCAAAACTGCGTGTTTTTAATCAAAGACTGGGACAATATAGTTCTGAGCGTCTCGCAAAAAGAGGAAAGCGAGAAACGGATTCTCTGCCGGATGGAGCGGCGTGATGGCGAAATAAGATTCAAGTCGTTGGTTGACAATGTCTTCATTCCTGAGTTTAATGAAAAACACGGTCTCGGGACAAATCTTTGCCTCATAAAAATCGACGGCCGAAATGCTTATTTCAACGCCGCGCCGGTGATTGCAAATTATGAAACGGGGAAACAGATTAAGTTGCCGTTTCCCAATGAAAACGCCCGTTTCGACTTGAGGAACGGCATTGCCGAAGCCGATTTCATCCTCGCCGACGCGATTCGGATTTCTGACGGCGGCTTTCTTCTCTCTTATTGCTGGAAAAACAAGAACAAACTGAGCCTCACCGACGATTCGGGTAATTTGATCTGGACTGTCCATTTGCCGGATTCTCGCGACAAGCTTTATCTTATTGATGAGAAGACGATGTTTTACATCGATGACAACTACTTTAAAATGTATAAATTTAAAATGTAATTTTGCAACGTAAAACCAGCGAGGATTTATCACCTTAACCTGGCAACAAAATGGTCTGAAGAATGGGTGCACTATAGTCATCTGAACAATGAAACGCCGTAAAATCAGTTTGTGTAAGATTTTTATAATAATTTCAGCAATGTTACGTTTGTAAATTATTTATTAAAAGCAACAAACATGAATAAACGTGAACTGACAAGGGAAGAAATTATAGGCTTGATTGCGGAATTCAGGTCGGAAGTGAAGAAGAATACTGCAAAAATAGAGTTTTTCAACGAGAAGATTGAGGAGCTTACGCTTCTTCTGAAGGATGCCAAGTCCGCTCCAAAAAATGCAGACGTTGCTGCCGAAGGATGCCGCCGCCGCAAGAAAGAGGAAAAGCCGCGCAATCCTTATCCGCTCTCAAAATGGGATGAGCTGATTCTTGAAGCGGTGAAGGAGAACGGCAGGCCGATGTTCAGCAAGGACATTTACAGCAAGGTGATGGCTAAAGCCGCCGAGTTGGGCATCACCGAAAACATGGACGTGGAGAAACAGAAAGCCAAGATAAATCAGTGTCTTGTGAAACTTTCGGGCCGCCGCGCCGACTTGATGAAAATGAAATACGGCGGCAGAGGCTACGCTTACTGCATCACCAAGGTCGTCGGCAGAAAATAAAGGAATCGGAGGTTTGTACTCATCCTGTTGAGCTGCATTTCGGGCTTGTGATGCATGCGGTGTGTCACAATTTTTTTATTGTCTTAATATTTTTAAAAAATCATTCATTTTCAAAACGTTGATTTTTGGAAACGATATTGTCGCCAAAATATCAAAATGCTTGTCATTTGACACTATGAATGTTGCATTTGCTGCAAAAGCACAGTCAACAAACTTGTTGTCGTCTTTGTCCGCATCAATCAAATTCAATTTGAACTGAGGGTCTATAAATTCGACAAACTTGCTGTCAGCAATGGCATTTATGACATTCTCCGCCACTAACGTATTGGTTTTAAGTGCAATAATTTCTTCGTATTCTGACAATATTTCGTTCGACACACATAATATGTATTTGCCTTCATGAAGTGAGTTCCATACAAGAAAATTTTCACTTCTTGAAGAAAGGCTGGCCAACAGGCAATTGGTGTCAAGGACTATGCGTCTCATTTTTCGTAAGGTGTGCGCAAATGTTCTTCAAGAACCGCTTCGTTTTTGGCCTCACTCCATTCACCGGAATCCCACAAGCGATCCATTTCTTCTGTGGCTTTTCTGGCATAATAATTAGAGATGACCTGTTTAAGCTCTTCAACTTTCTCCTTGGTGTCCATCCTTGCAAGAAGCCTTAAGATGCTCAACTGAGCTTGATTTAATTCTGCACTTTGTAACATTGTAGCGATGTTTTTAATGCGCAAAAGTACAATATTTTCGTGAAAAGGTCACGAAAAACATGAAAAATTCATGAAATTTTATTGGTCTTGTTTGAGCTGCATCATGATCCGGCTCGCCATGAGGTCGATGGCCACCTTGTTGAATCCGCCGGGGAGGATGATGTCGGCGAGGCGTTTTGTCGGCTCGATGAACTGCTGGTGCATCGGCTTGACGAACGTCTCGTAATGTCTCAGCACGTCGTTGACCGAACGCCCGCGTTCCATGATGTCGCGGCGTATGATGCGCATCAGACGGTCGTCGCCGTCGGTGTCAACGAACATCTTTATGTCCATGCGCTTGACCAACTCCGGGCAGGTGAAAATCAGAATCCCCTCAACGATGACGACCTCGGCGGGTTTCACCGCAATCGTCTCTTTGGAACGTGCGCAGGTGACATACGTGTAAATCGGCATCTGTATCGTCTCGCCGTTTTTAAGCATGTCAATGTGCTTCACCAACAGATCCCACTCGATGGCGTCGGGATGGTCGAAGTTGATCTCCAACTTCGCCGCCTGCGGGAGGCTGCCGTTGTCCCAGTAATATGCGTCTTGTGAGATGACAGAGACGGAGTCCTCGGGGAGGGCCTCAATCAGTTTGTTTACGACCGTTGTCTTGCCGGAACCTGAGCCGCCGGCGATACCGATTAGTAGCATAGGTTGTTAGGTGTTTGAGGTGATTAGGTTGTTAGGTGTTTTAGGAGTT
>JAUNNU010000154.1 GCA_030537295.1 Bacteroidia bacterium | reverse complement strand
CTTTGAAACAAATAAAAATATGTTATTCAACATCAAGAACTTACACGTCTCGATAGGAGGCAAGGAGATATTAAAAGGATTCAACCTCGGAGTGAACGCGGGTGAGGTTCACGCCATCATGGGACCAAACGGAACAGGCAAAAGCACGTTGGCGGCTGCCATCACCGGACGCGAGGGCTATGAGATCACCGAAGGCGAGATTTGGTATAAAGGCAAGAACATCGTCGGGCTTCCGGCGGAGGAACGCGCCAACATGGGCATCTTCCTCAGCTTCCAGTATCCGGTCGAAATCCCTGGTGTCAGCATCCAGAACTTCATGAGGACGGCTCTCAACTCAAAGCGTGAGTATCAAGGACTTGCGCCGATGTCGGTGCTTGAGTTCAACAAGCTCATGAAGCAGAAACAGGCGATGGTTGAGATTACCGAAAAGCTTCAGAACCGTTACGTCAACGTCGGCTATTCCGGCGGCGAGAAGAAGAAAAACGAGATTTTCCAGATGGCGATGCTCGAGCCGCAGCTCGCAATCCTCGACGAGACCGACTCCGGCCTCGACATTGACGCCCTGAGAATCGTCGCCAACGGCGTGAACCAGCTTCACAATGAAGATAACGCCTTCATCGTAATCACTCATTATCAACGACTTCTCGACTATATCGTCCCCGACTTCGTGCATGTGATGTACGACGGCAGAATCGTCAAGTCGGGCGACAAGAAACTCGCGCTCGAGCTTGAGGACAAAGGTTACGAATGGGTCAAGGATTTAGCAATTTAAGCCTTTCTATCATGGAGACAATGAAAAAAACGCTTTTGGACTACGCCGCCGCCGAGATGAGAAACATCTCCGCACATGACACCGCGAAGGTCGCCGCGATGCGTGCCGAAGCACTGAAACGCTTCGCCGAATCAGGATTCCCAAATCGCAAGATGGAACACTGGCGTAACTCAAAAATCGTTGAAAACCAAGAATATAACTTCAGCATCGGGAAGGAAGCCACTTGCAAGTCGTGCCATGACTTCAGCTGCGTAATCAAGGATTTCGACACGGAAGTCATCAAGATGAAAAACGGCGTTTTTGACGAAGACGAGAGCCTCAGGACTTTGGAAAGCGGCGTCATCATCGGAAGCACCATGGCGGCGATGCAGAAGTATCCAGAGATTTTTGACAGATATTTCGGCACATGCAAACTCGACGAGACAAACGGTTTCTACGACATCAACACGGCTCTATGGCAGGACGGTTTCTTCATCTTCGTGCCAAAGAACGTCATCGGAGAGAAACCTATTCAGATCATCAAACTCATTGATAACAAAGAGAATCCGTTCATTCAGACACGCAACATCATCATCCTTGAAGAGAACTCACAACTCACCATCGTTGACTGCGACGACACGAAATGTCATCAAGCGAGCATGATAAACTCCTACACGGAGATGATTCTCGGCGAGAACGCTCATCTTGAAAACTACAAAATGCAGAACCTCAACGACATCACCACTTTACTCAACACGAACACAACCAAACAGTTGAGCAACAGCACGTTGCAGTCGTGCATCATCAGTTTCAACGGCGGCAGGATCCGCAACAACATTCACGTTGACCTTGACGGCGAAGGCGCAGACCTACAGATCTACGGCCTTTACCTGATGGACAAGAAGCAGCACGTTGACAATCAATTGAAAATAAATCATAACGTTCCGAACTGCACGAGCAACGAGAAGTTCAAGGGCATCTTGGACAACGAGGCGACCGCGGTGTTCAACGGACACGTCCTCGTTGCGCCTAACGCGCAGAAAACCAACGCATACCAGAACAACAGCAACATCATCCTTACCGACAAGGCCAAGGTGAACACGATGCCGTTCCTCGAGATTTACGCCGACGACGTGAAATGCTCGCACGGCACCTCGACGGGCCAGCTCGACCAGGAGGTGATGTTCTACATGCGTCAGCGCGGCATCAGCAAGGAAGACGCGAGGATGCTGCTGATGTACGCCTTCGCCGCCGAGATAAGCAACCACGTGAACATCAGTGCGTTGCGCGAGAGAATCGACGACATGATACAACGCCGCTTGAGAGGTGAACTCTCGAGCTGCGACACCTGCGCGTTCCAGTGCGGACAGAAAGAATACGACTTCAAACTTGATTTGAGCAAGATTTAGTTAAAAGTTAAAAGAGTAAAGTTAAAAGAAGAAAAAAACTTCTGCTTCTTGTGTTTAAACACTTTTGCAACTAGTGTTAAATAGACAATTTAAAAATGAAAAACTTTGATATAGAGGAAGTTCGGAAGCAGTTTCCTGTCTTGGACCAGAAGATTTATGGGAGGCAGCTCGTCTATTTCGACAACGCCGCCACGACACAGAAGCCGCTTTGCGTCATCGAGCGCGAACGCGACTACTACCTGAACGAGAACTGCAACATACACCGCGGCGTGCATTACCTCAGCCAGATGGCGACGGAGGCCTACGAAAACGCGAGAAAGACCGTCGCCACTTTCGTAAACGCCAGAAAATCAGAGGAAATAGTGTTCACAAGGGGCACGACGGAGTCGCTGAACCTTCTCGCCACATCGCTCGGACAGCTATTAATTAATAAAGGTGACAAAGTCGTGGTCAGCGCGATGGAACACCACTCTAACATGGTGCCGTGGCAGCAGATGCTCATCCGCGAAGGCGGCGAACTACTCGTCATCAAGATGGATGAAAACGGCGTCCTCGACCTGAATCATTACGCCGAACTTCTCAAACAAAGACCGAAAGTAGTGTCTATAGCGCACATTTCCAACACTTTAGCGACCGTCAATCCCGTCAAGGAGATGATTAGGATGGCGCACGAATACGACATCCCCGTAATCATCGACGGAGCGCAGTCGATGGCGCATCAAGTCATTGACGTTCAAGACCTTGACTGCGATTTTTACGTCTTTTCCGGACATAAGATGTACGCTCCGATGGGCATCGGCGGACTTTACGGCAAGATGGAATGGCTCGAAAAGATGCCTCCGTATCAGTTCGGCGGCGAGATGGTTGACAAGGTCAGTTTTGAGAAGACGACGTTCAACAAGGTGCCGTTCAAGTTTGAGGCCGGCACGCCGAATGTCGGAGCCGCCTTGGGTCTCGAAACCGCGGTGAAGTTCATTCAAAGCCTTGACAGACAGGAAGTTGAGAGACACGAAGACATGCTTCTGAATTATGCAACGGAACAACTTGCCAAGATTGACGGAATCCGTTTCATCGGGCGTGCGCCGAGGCGCAACGGACTTGTCTCGTTTTTGGTTGACGGCATTCATCCTTACGACCTCGGGACAATCATCGACAAGATGGGCGTGGCTGTCAGGACGGGGCATCATTGCGCCGAGCCGGTGATGACGTTTTTCGGAATCCCCGGAACCGTAAGAGCTTCATTTGCAATGTATAACACAAAAGAAGAAATAGATATTTTCATCAAAGCCGTTGAAAAAGCTACATTGATGTTAAGATAACAAGATTTCGTTTTAATATTAAATCTAAACGCCTAAATACCTAAAATACCTGAAGCACCTAAACACCTAAAAGTATGACAATAAAAGAGATACAAGATTCGATAGTCGAAGATTTTTCGATGCTTGACGACTGGATGGACCGTTACTCGATGTTGATTGAGATGGGCAAGGAATGCCCGATGATCGACACACAATACAGGAACGACGAACATCTTATAAACGGTTGTCAGTCAAGAGTTTGGCTTCACGCCGAAATGAAAGACGGGAAGATTTACTTCACTGCCGACAGCGATGCTGTCATCACCAAAGGCATCATTTATTTATTGATAAAGGTGTTTTCGGGACAGACTCCGTCCGACATCCTCGCCGCCGACATGAGTTTCCTCGACGAGATCGGGCTGAAGGAACATCTCTCCCCCACCCGCTCCAACGGGCTGCTCAGCATGGTGAAACAGATGATGCTTTACGCGAAAGCAGGTGTATAGGTAATCAGGTGATTAGGTGATTAGGTAATTAGGTATTTAAGTTTTAAACTCCTCAAACTCCTTAAACAACTAAAAACTATGACAACAGAAGAGAAAAACATATTACGTGAGCGTGTCATTGCCGTTTTGGGCGGCATTTACGACCCTGAGATTCCGGTTGACATCTACAGGTTGGGACTCATTTATGAAATAAACATCGACGACGAAAGCAACGTGAAGATCGTGATGACGGTGACGGCCCCGAACTGCCCTGTCGCCGACCAGATGCCGCTTTATGTCAAAGAGAAAGTCGGGGCGATTATGGGTGTGAAATCGTGCGAGGTGCAGATGACATTCGAGCCGGCGTGGGATCCAAGGAACCTTCCCGACGACGTGAAAGAAGAACTCGGCCTTGACGACGGCTTCGGCATCG
>JAUNNU010000153.1 GCA_030537295.1 Bacteroidia bacterium | reverse complement strand
TCAGAGGTTTCAGGGAATCGTTTTCCGGGACATTAATGACATTAATCGACACTAATGACCTTAAAGACCTTAAAAAAAACCACAGCAAATAATCAACAATAAGTTTAATCGATAAAATAATCTAAAAAATGGAAAGTACAATTTACAAGGTGCGCTACGATGCGCCGGAGATGAAGACAACCGAATTCCGAACCGAACTTGGCTACGCCGTGAGCGAGGAGCCAGGCTCAAGCGTGAGTGCGAAGATCACGTTGCAAGGAGGCAGTCTCTAAGATTCAAAGATTCAAGGATTTAATAATTCAAATTATTAAAAAGATGAAAAAGTTTAGTTTAATCATTTCAGCGTTGGCGTTGGTGCTGGGACTGGCACAGTGCGCCAAGAAACCTAACATGCCGACATTCAACGGCGGCTATGCAGGTGTCACAAAAGAAGTCACATTCTCGACAGGCACTTCAGGTGACGGCTCAAAAGTCACCATCGACAACTCAATTCTTGAAGAATTATTGCATTACAAATGGGAAAATACAGATGTCATCCACGTGTATGGCAGCCAGATGGGTGATTTCACCACCGACGGGCAATACTGCGGAGTCTTGAAACTCAACAAAGGTGAAGGCACCGAAGATGGCGTTTTCAAAGGCATCCTCAACAACGTCCCGACTACAGGCAAACTGCGTTTCTACTATTTCGGTGGCGGCAACAATGGTGCAACCATCGACCTTTCAACGCAGAACGGCCGGATTGACAACGGAGATGCGAGCCTTAACAAAAAGATTGTCGCACGCGCGGAGGAAACAGTTTCAGGATCAGAATACGACAAGGATCTTGAGGTTTTATATTCCATAATCAAATTCGATTTCCACAATTTCGGCGCATGCGATCTCACCATGAAAGGCACAAAGAACAACTCTTTCTATATCAATGAACATGGCGTGATGGTTGAAACAGCCGGTACGACCACCACATTGAAAGGTGTCACAGCTGAACCGGGACCTTACTATGTTGCGGTTCTGCCGACAGATGTCGAAAAATTCAACTTTGCAGGAAACGGCAAAGTTGGAAGCAAAACTCCCACCCAACCTCTTGAAGCAAACTATTTCTACACAGATAACGGTGCAAGTTATGTGATTGAGGTAGAAACTGCTGCTGATGCTCCTTCAGTTGAAACGCATGTCTGTGTGGATTGTGCTTATGCTGTTGGCGGTGTCGTTTCGTCAACAACACCACAATATTGCGAATATGGTGTTGTATATGCCAAGGCAAGTGATATTGCAGACCCAGCTGACTTGGTAATTGGAGGTGCAAATTGTACCAAATTTGAAGAAAACAATAGTGATGTTACAAACGAAGCAATAGATTATACGGTTGATCTTGAAGACTTGGTTGACGGAGTGAAATATATTGTCAAAGCTTACGCGATTGGCGAAAACAACACTCCTGTATATGGGAATGCGATGGTATTCACAGCGAGCAAACCTATGCCGACAGGCTGGACCAATGCCACAAGTCCATATTCATTCTCGGTAGCTTCAGGCAAAGCAGTTTACTTTTCACAAGGCAACCTGCAATATGTGGCAACTGGCACACATGCCGTGGCTGGCGGTGAAGAAGATGGCACGTGGCGTTTCGCAGAACATCAGTTTGACGTTATAGGCAATAGTCAGGCAACTGATGCCATGGATGTTGACCGTGACCTGTTCGGCTGGGGCACGAGCGGATATCACCAAAGTACAGACGGAAACAATAAACATTATTTGCCGTACTCAACATCCAACATGAATTATGGTTATGGAACCAATAGCTTCGGCTACGGTCCATCAACGAATGCAAAGCCTGAGGGCCCGTCACCGTCAACAGGCAACGTGAGCGGTTCATATTACGATTGGGGAGTGTACAACGACATCAGCAATGATGGAAGTCTTGGTGTCGGTAGTTGGCGCACGTTGACCGGTACTGAATGGACGTATTTGCTTGGAAGGACAGATGGAAGCGGCAACCTGCTGTACGGTGAAGTCAAGTTGACATGCACGAATGGGCTGGTAATACTGCCGGACAATTGGGACTGGAGCAAACTTTCAGAAAGCCTCCGCACTTTCACTTCAGGCGCAAGCGATTGGTCAAATGTTTACAGTTACTCGGAGTGGCATGAAATGGAGCTTAACGGTGCTGTCTTTCTCCCTGTTGGGGGCTACCGCTACGGGACTCCTATCATCGATGGAGGCTCAAGCGGTCGTTACTGGTCCGGCACTAGCAGCGGTTCTGGCAACTCGGTTATCGCACAGATCAAATCGGGTAGTGTCACCACATTTTCCAGCGACAGGTGCGGTGGCTACTCTGTCCGCTTGGTTCGTGACGCAGAATAAAATTCATAAATAAAGAGAATTCAAAGAACCCCGAAGGTCGAACATAAAATCTTTGGGGTTCTTTTCAGCAAGCTGTAAAGAAACAGCTTATTGTCCTTTGAGACTTTGAGGTCTTCAAGGACTTTGAAGACCTTAAAGTTAGAAAAATAAGCATGAACAAAATGAAAAAAACATTATTGGCGTTTGCTCTTGCATGTGCGGCACTCTTCCTGACACAATGCAGGAAAGCGATTTTTGAACAGACAGGCGGGAATCTCACCGGCGAGACAATTGAGGTCTCACTGAACGTTGACAATGGCGGTTCAAAAACCGTCATCGACGGCAATGTTGTCAAGTGGAAGACAGGCGACAAACTTTATGTTGTAGGCGAAACAGACGGCTGCCTCGGTCACATTTCTGCACAGAATGATGGAGTTTCAGCATATTTCACAGGCGCAATCACCAAAGTCACAACCGCGCAGAAGTTCCATTACTACTACATTGGTGACGACAGCAAAGAGTTTACACTTGACGGCGACTTATATACATACGACATATCATCGCAGACAGGCAAGATTGACGACATCACGAAAAACCTTCATCTGATGCACGGCGTCAGTGACAGCCCGATAGCGGTAGGCACTACAAATCTCGGCACCATTGCCATGACAAGCATGATTTCGATAGTGAAGTTGCAATTCAGCATGGCGTCGGGGGTGAAAGAGACATTGGGCGACAAGGTTATATGCACAGGCGGATGCTCGGCGGTGAAATTCAATGTCAAGTCCGGCAGCTTTGATTCGGAAAACAGAGTGAGGTACAAAAAGAACATCTACCTTAATGAGGTGACAACCTCTGTCGATGGCATATATTACATGATTGTCATACCCGGCACGCAGACACTGGAGTTCTCGCAGGGATTGATTGGGAAATCGTACAGATGTCCTGACGGCGGATTCGCCGCAAACACATTCTACAGCAACGTGAAAAGTGTTGAATTGGGCGAGCTGCCATATCTGCCGGCAATATTCACCGTCAATAATGGAAGTGACGGCATCCAAGGGACATTTGATGACACGCAGGTGAAATTCTCAAAAGGCAACCTGCAATACATCGGAAGTGCGACTTCACCTTATTGGAAGTTTGCGGAACACCAGTTTGAGGTTGTAGGCGGTAGCCAGGCAACTGCTGCCACGAATGTTGACCGTGACCTGTTCGGCTGGGGCACGAGCGGATATCACCAAAGTTCAGACGGATACAATAAACATTATTTGCCGTACTCAACATCCAACACGCCTAATGATAAATATAAAACCAATAGGTTCGGCTACGGTCCATCAACGAATGTAAAGCCTGAAGGCCCATCACCGTCAACAGGCAACGTCAGCGGTTCGTATTACGATTGGGGAGTGTACAACGACATCAGCAATGACGGAAGTCTTGGTGTCGGTAGTTGGCGCACGCTGACCGGTGATGAATGTGGTAATCTCATCAACAACCGCCTTGACGCGTCGAGTCACTATGGATTCGGGACTGTGGGTACTGTCCACGGCCTGATAGTCCTTCCTGACGAATGGATTGGTCCGACTGTCAGGACAGGCGGCAACTTTGATACGAACACGTACAGCGATTTAGAATGGAAGGATTTGGAATTTCACGGTGCTGTCTTTCTCCCTGTTGAAGGTTATCGCTACGGGACTCCTATCACCGATGAAGGCTCAATCGGTCGTTACTGGTCTGGCACTTACAACGATTATGGCAACTCGCAAATCTTAAGTATTAAATTAGATAACAATGTCTGTAGTGTCGGTACTGGTTCCAGCGACAGGTGCGCTGGCTACTCTGTCCGCTTGGTTCGTGACGCAGAATAAAATTCATTCCATTCATAAGCATGAAGAGGTCTTCGGAAACGGAGGCCTCTTTGTTTTTCAACCATAACCGTCGGCGCAGGATTGGGTGTTTTTATTTTCTCATGGGAAAAAATATTTCATCATTTTTGCCGAAAAATTTGGTTTTTGGTCTTGCCGGAGACGTAAAACGGTTTTTTGGTTTGAAATCACGTCTTAAATAATACGAAAGACGT
>JAUNNU010000044.1 GCA_030537295.1 Bacteroidia bacterium | reverse complement strand
GTGGTGAAAAATATATTTCAAAAAACTCTTTTCCATTGCGAAAAAATCCTTACTTTTGCAGATTGTTTTTTAACGAATTTAATTTATCTAAAAAGTAAAAAAATATGGCAGAAAAGAAATTCATGACATGTGACGGTAACTGCGCTGCTGCGCACGTCGCATACATGTTCAGCGAAGTCGCCGCCATTTATCCTATCACCCCATCATCGCCGATGGCCGAGTACATCGACGAATGGAGCGCAGGCGGCAGAAAGAACATCTTTAACGAAAACGTCCGCGTTGTCGAAATGCAGGCTGAAAGCGGCGCCGCCGGCGCTGTCCACGGCTCATTGCAGGCCGGTGCCCTCACAAGCACCTTCACGGCATCACAGGGTCTTCTCCTTATGATCCCTAACATGTACAAAATCGCCGGTGAGTTGCTTCCGGGTGTCTTCCACGTTTCAGCCCGTGCATTGGCAGCCCAGGCTTTGTCAATCTTCGGCGACCACGCCGACGTCATGGCTTGCCGTCAGACCGGTTTCGCCATGCTGGCTACCAGCTCAGTCCAGGAAATCATGGACTTGGCTCCAGTCGCTCACCTCGCAGCTATCGAAGGCCGCGTGCCGTTCCTCCACTTCTTCGACGGCTTCCGCACCTCACACGAGATCCAGAAGGTTGAAGCCACCGACCAGGACGAAGTCGCCAAGCTCGTCAACTGGGAAGCCTTGAATGAATATCGCAAGCGTGCCCTGAATCCTGAACACCCTGTAACACGCGGTACTGCTCAGAATCCTGACATCTACTTCCAGACACGCGAAGCACAGAACTCATACTACGATGCTATTCCTGACATCGTCGCCAAGTACATGAAGGAAATGAGCAAGATCACAGGCCGTGAATATGCTCCTTTCTGCTACTATGGTGCTGCAGATGCAGAAAACATCATCATCTCAATCGGTTCAATCAACGACGTGGTCCGCACTGTGGTTGACAAACTGAACGCCGAAGGCAAGAAGGTCGGTATGATTAACGTTCACCTCTATCGCCCGTTCAGCGTGAAGTATCTCCGCGATGTGATGCCTGAAACCGTCAAGAAGATCACGGTTCTTGACCGTACCAAGGAACCGGGCGCAAACGGCGACCCGCTCTATCTCGACATCGTCGAAGCTTTCAAGAACTGCCCGAAGAAGCCTGTCATCGTCGGCGGCCGCTACGGTCTTTCTTCAAAAGACACAACTCCGGCTCACATCCTCTCCGTGTTCAACAACATGGAAGCTGCCGAACCGAAGAACCAGTTCACTGTCGGTATCGTCGATGACGTCACCTTCAAGTCGCTGCCAATCCTTCCTGAGTTCTCAATCCTTCCAAAGGGAACTTTCGAAGCTAAGTTCTATGGCCTTGGCGCTGACGGTACTGTGGGTGCCAACAAGAACTCCATCAAGATTATCGGTGACAACACCAACAAATACAGCCAGGCTTACTTCGACTACGACTCGAAGAAATCAGGCGGCTACACCTGCTCACACCTCCGTTTCGGTGACCAGCCTATTTTGGCTCCTTACCTCGTCGGTACTCCTGACTTCGTCGCCGTCCACGTTCCTTCATACCTCAGCAAGTATGACTGCCTGAGAGGTCTGAAAGACAATGGCACATTCCTTTACAACTCACCATGGAGCGTTGAGGAAACCAAGAACAATCTGCCTGACTTCGTGAAGAAGTATCTCGCTCTCCACAAGATCAACATGTACATCATCGATGCTACTAAGATTGCTGCCGAAATCGGCCTTGGCAACCGCACCAACACCATCCTCCAGAGCGCATTCTTCAAGATTTCCGGCGTTATTCCTTACGACCTCGCCGTTGAACAGATGAAGAAGTTCATCGTGAAGAGCTATGGCAAGAAGGGTGAAGACATCGTCAACATGAACTACGCAGCCGTTGACCGTGGCGGTGAAATCGTGAAGGTTGAAATCCCTGCTGAATGGGCTGAACTGCCTTGCAGCACCGACTTCGTCTTCCAGCACAACGCTAACGATCCTGACTTTATTAATAAGGTGATGCGTCCGATGGTTGCTCAGTGCGGTAACGACCTGCCTGTCAGTGCCTTCAAGGAAATCATCGACGGTACGTTCCCAGCTGGCACCACCGCTTACGAAAAGCGTGGCGTCGCCACCGTGGTTCCTGAATGGAATCCTGCCAACTGCATCCAGTGCAACCAGTGTTCACTGATCTGCCCTCACGCAGCTATCCGCCCGGTTGTCATGACCGATGCTGAAATGGCAGCAGCTCCTGCCGGCATGAAGGCAGCCGACATGAAGATGCCTAAGGAATTGGCCGGAATGCACTTCCGTATGCAGGTTTCAGTCCTCGACTGCACAGGCTGCGGCAACTGCGCCGACATCTGCCCTGCCAAGGAAAAGGCATTGGTGATGAAACCTCTCGAAAGTCAGATGGCTGAAGTCGAGAACTGGGAATATGGCCAGAAGAAAGTCACCTATAAAGATAATATGATTGACAAGTTCGCCAACGTGAAGAACAGCCAGTTCGCACAGCCTCTGTTTGAGTTCTCAGGCGCCTGCGCCGGTTGCGGTGAAACACCTTATATCAAGTGCCTCACCCAGTTGTTCGGCGAACGCATGATGATTGCCAACGCAACAGGCTGCTCATCAATCTACGGCGGTTCAGCTCCTGCAACTCCATACTGCAAGAATAACAGAAGCGGTAAGGGTGTGGCTTGGGCTAACTCACTGTTCGAAGACAACGCTGAATTCGGCCTCGGTATGGCTACCGCTACCCGCAAGATGCGCGACCGCGTTGAACGCATCATGAAGGAAGCCATCGCCAACTGCCAGTGCTGCTCAGCAGAACTGAAGGCTATGTTCCAGGAATGGATCGACAACCGCGAAGACGGTGTCAAGACCATGGAACTCGCTCCTAAGATTGTTGCTGCCTGCGAAGCTTGCGGCTGCGACTACTGCAAACAAATCATCGACCTCAAGGATCACCTCACCAAGAAGAGCCAGTGGATTTTCGGCGGTGACGGTTGGGCTTACGACATTGGCTTCGGCGGCTTAGACCACGTCTTGGCTTCTGGCGAAGACGTCAACGTCCTCGTCGTCGATACTGAAGTCTATTCAAATACTGGCGGTCAGTCATCAAAGGCCACGCCGGCCGGAGCTGTCGCCAAGTTCGCCGCTTCAGGTAAGAAGGTTCGCAAGAAAGACCTCGGCATGATTGCCAAGAGCTACGGCTATGTGTATGTGGCACAAGTCGCCATGGGCGCTTCACAGGCTCAGTACTTCAAGGTAATCAAGGAAGCTGAAGCTTACCACGGACCATCATTGATCATTTGCTACGCACCTTGCATCAACCACGGCATTAAGATTGGCATGGGCCACTCACAACTCGAAGAGAAGCTCGCCGTCGAATGCGGTTACTGGCATCTGTGGCACTTCAACCCAGAAGAGGAAGAAGCTGGCCAGAACGGCTTCCACCTCGACAGCAAGGAACCGGATTGGAGCAAGTTCCAACAGTTCATCATGGGTGAAGTCCGTTACAACTCACTGCTGAAGACCTTCCCGGAGGAAGCCAAGGAACTCTTCGCCAAGACCGAACAGTTCGCGAAGCTGAGATATGAAGGCTACAAGAAGCTGAGCGAAAATAAGTAATTGATTAGATATTTTAAGGTGGGGGTGGAATATTCTGCCTCCACCTTTTTAAACCTTAAGACGAAAAATTATGGGATCGGTTTTTGTAATACAAGGCATCCTTATTTATATATACGCCTTTGATCACAATCCACCACATTTGCATGTGAGAAGTGGCGATGGGAAGTTTACCATTACAATTAAAGATAGAGTTGTTGAAGGCAAGGCTAAAGCAAAAACAATACAAGTTGTTAATCAGTTTATTGATGAGCATTTGGATGAGATCAATGAAGTCTGGGACAAGGCTCAAAACGGTAAAAGAATTGAAAAAATAAAAAGATAAATTATGTTGACAGTCAAAGACGTTGAATATCAAGGTGAATACACAATTGCTTGTGTTTTCAATGATGGAGTTAAAAAAATAATTGATTTGACCCCGTTGCTGCGGTATCCGGCATTTGAGGAATTAAAAGACTTGAAAAAGTTTGTTCAGTTTGGATTAGACGACACGATTTTCTGGTCAAATGGAGCCGACATCGCGCCTGAATATCTGTACGAGCATGGGGTGGTTGTGGCATGATAAACAAAGAAGAAAATTATGACTGACGATAAGCAACTGCTTTTCCATACGGAACGGTCATTGGCAACACTTAAATACATCGGCAGCAAGGAGGTGAAAATATGAACCAGCCCAAGATAACTCAGGACAACGTACATCTGCTGCTGCCCAACAAAGTGGCGCGGCTGGCTGACCGTTTATTGCAAAATGGTATTGTTGACGATATGCCTTCGGCTTTGAATATGGTGTATTCATCGCCCGTGTATGCCAATCTGGAACAGGAAAAGACGAAATATTGGTGGTTGGGCATTAATGCTCTGTATGTTGATTTGATGACAGGGCTCGCTTGACTCCTCTACGAAAGCATTTAGATAATATGAAAAATCCGCCTTGCGAAAGTGAGGCGGATTTTTGTAGCAAAACAAGAAATGTAATTATTGTATATTTTGACCTAAATGTCATCCGCAGGATAAAACCTTGTAAATTCCGATATTGTCAAAGTTTCCGCCTCTTATCGTCTTCTTCAGATATGTCAAGCATACGATGCGTTCGATTTGTGAAGCGGTCGGTGTCATCAAGTAATCGTTGAGTGCGTAAACGCAGTACTATGCGCTCCTTGACGAATTCTTCTTCTGATTCATCGGCTTTTATGGCTTACATTACTTTTTTCAGGCAAATCCACGAGTTGTCTAAGTGAATCCCACAGGCTTCAATGGCACGGTCTATGGATTGCTGGCGAGTGGTTAGGTCGTTCCAAGACATATTCCAATAATTTCATTTTGTGCATTTTGCGGCATCCCGTGTATATTCGTCACCTTTATCCTTATAAATTTTTGCTCGATCCGCATGATCTTTAGCCGCCTTGAAATCGTTTCGTCTCAAAGCTTTTGCAGCACGGTCTGAATGCCATGCTGCCCAATCGTAGTTTTCCTTGGCTTTTTTTAAATTCCAAGCTCTATCATTGATAAATATGCCCATGGTCTGATATCTTATAATAAAACACTGGAAACTATAATATATTTTAGTTTCCAGTGATATAAAAACAAAATTATAGAATAACTTCTCTTGACTTACCAGGATATAATGTTCTGCTAATATCATCTGGTAATTCATCAATCACACCAAATCTCATAACACTTATCTTATCTCCCCTTTCATTATAACAATCTATGATAGTGTATAAAACACGGTCAGAAAGAACAACTCGTTTTGTGTAAGGCAAACAGCTCTTTATGATATCATTCCAATTTCTGCTTTTTTCTATAGAATATTTTTTTTCCTCAAAAATGAATTCCAAGTCATAGCTATTTAGTTTGATGGATTCAATTTGTTCCTTACGAATTCCTTCATAGATATATTGGGGTAATTCATAAGCAGAGACAATCGTTTCGATGAAACTCTTTTGCTGGAAAGGAATGCCGTTCTGTTTGTAAATAATATCACAAGAAACTTTGATGATCTTTTTTGCAATAACATTTTGAAAATGAATTATTACTATTGCGTTCTCAACATCTTGTTTTTTCTCAATATAATTAAGAATTCCATCACCAAGAGTATAGAACTCTTTAGGTAACATCTCATTCAAACCAGAAAGGATGTCGCCAGAGTGTTTGAATAAAGGCATTTTTTTAATATTTTTGAGTTATTACAATTTTATTTTCCACATCTTTTACTGAAATCTCGGTTTCTCTTCATAGCTCCACCTTCTTCACGAGTTAGTACACCTGTTTCAACCATTTTATCAATTTCTTCATCAGTGATGTAGGTTGGGTCGGTTTCACCTTCTTTTCTTCCATTGCTATTGAAAATTTGTCCAACCCATTTCCCTGCACGATAAACTAATCTGATTATAGCAAACCCTGCTACTATCAAAGCTTTTGTGAGAAATCTCACGATGTCTTTCCAGAAGACCACTAATGCTACGCTAATAACACCTAGTGCTAATAACGCAAGAATTGTTGCAATTGTCATGATTAAGTAATTTTAATTGTTAACACTATTATTTGTTTGTTCTATACTTGTTTGTTCTAATTGTTCTTCTCTTTGTATTCCTTTGTTATCGTCAATGCTTTTCAGATATTTTTCAATTTCAACTTTGACGATTTCGTTTGTAAGTTCGTTGATACGACCTACCGCATGCTTCACACACAACTTCATCGTGATGTTCTTGATGTCTCCACCTGCAATGAGGTTTTCTGACATGTCGGCAAGTGTTTCATACGAGAAGTCTGTTGGGTGTTTTGGAATGTTTTTCCCTCCCAGATGTAATTTCCACAATTGTACAAGTTCGTCTTTCTTTGGCATTGGAAACTTCACATGGAACAAAATGCGACGGAAAAAGGCTCTGTCAAGATTTTGGAAAAGATTTGTGGCGTAAACTATGAACACGTTGCTGCGCTCAATCAGAGTGAGAAGATGCGACTTGATCTGGTTGTTTGTCTCGGAGTTCGCTCCCTCTGACTGACGTTTGCCCATCAAACCATCGGCCTCGTCCATAAAGATGACATTACCGCTTGCTTCAGCTTGTTCAAATAGGGCAGACAACTGCTTTTCAGTACCACCCCACTTGTCACTTTGCACTTCGGAGTAGTTCACCTCAATGACTTTCTTTCTCAAAGCTTTTGCTATGGCTTCGGCCGTGATACTTTTTCCTGTACCAGGTTCACCATAAAGATTGATACCGACAGAAGCTCTTCCTTTTAAAAAATTGTCGAGTTCATACTTCTCGATCAATTCTTTCTGGTGTTGGCAGAAATAGATGATGTCACCTATTTCTTCTCGTGTGTTTTTATCAAGGATAATCTCATCAATGCTCCAACGAGGTTCTTTCTCTTTAAAGGAGAATTTTTCCTCCTTGCCTTTGTTGAAGAGACCACCTGACCTTGGTTCATTTGTACTTTCAGAGGGATGGCTTTGTCCCTCTTTTGGTGGAATAATTGTTGGCATAATGCTTTAATTTAGATTGTTATAGAAGTTGATTTAACGTTTGAAATTTCATTTGGTTAAAACATAAAAAATCGTGGACTCACTCGATATTCTTGAGGTGTTCCACGACCTGTACAATCCAAAGTAAAGCCCACGATTACTCGCAGGCGTTTACCGCTTTACATGGATTGTAACTTGATTTTGTGGAACTTTACAAGAATATCCGTTCGGCGTAAACGCTTATTTATGTCAATTCAATTATCCTAAATTCTTTTCTCTCAAAATTTTTATGTGGGTTCTGTAAATCTCTTTTTCTCCGCCATTTCGGTCAAAACCCTTAAACTAGCTTGGCGAAGCCACCACTGACAGTGGTTGTATCTTTAATCAGGCTGCAAAATTAAATAAATCTTTGAAATATCCGAACTGTTTTTGATATTTTTTTGTTGAAATTTATTTGTATTGATAATCAATATTTTATATTTTGTATCCATGTATTCTATGACATACAAAAGACTTTCTTATATTATTTTGTGATTACCAGTGATCAATTTATTGAAATCCTAAAATATATCGGAATGCGTTCCTGTGTCATCAGTAAATAGTAAATAAAATAACTTGTAACGATGTTGCTTTTTTGACGACAAAATAGGTGACCTTGCGGTACATTTTATTGATTATCTGGCTCAGTTGATTACAGGAACTGCGTCATGTAAACAGACAGATATGTGACTCCTATCTCCTTTTTCAGGTCTTTTGTGTAAATAAGATATTTTTCGTTGATTTCTGCGAAAACATGCAAATTTCATTTCTCGCAAAATCTTTTTGTCGAAAATATCCCGAAATCTCACAATCTTTTAATCTCGCAAGAATATACCGTCAAAAATTTTTATCACATCTTCATCTTATTATATTAAAAAATTATGTACTTTTGCACAAATAACTGCGGAAAAATGTGGTTTGTTACATTTTTCTGCACTTAAAAGTGTAAAACGATGAAAATAGAACGTGATATTATCAATGTTTTCAAGCAATGGAGAGAGTCGGATGACAGAAAACCGATGCTGCTTGAGGGCGCACGCCAGATTGGAAAAACATGGGCTATGGAGACATTCGGGAACGAATGCTTTGAATTTTGTGCCAAGTTTGATTTCGACCGGCAGCCTGAACTGAAAACCGTTTTTCAAAACTCAAAGTCTCCCGACAGAATCTTGAAAGAACTCGAATTGTATTGCGATGTGCCGTTGGTCGGCGGCAGGACATTAATGATTTTTGATGAAATTCAGGAATGTGAGGAGGCTCTCAACAGCTTGAAATATTTTTGCGAGGAAGCTCCTGATTATCACGTGATTGCAGCCGGTTCTCTGCTTGGTGTCGCAGTCAGGAAACGTCACATGACGGTACCCGTCGGCAAGGTGAAAGTGGTTCGTATGCAACCACTTACTTTCCGTGAGTTTCTCAGAGCCGATGACCCCAAGACATTTTCTTTCGTCGAAGAGTTTATGAATCCGGAACACTTGCCGGAGATTATTCTTAACAAGCTCAAAACCGAATACCGACGTTATCAAATATGTGGCGGAATGCCTGAACCTGCAACAAAAATGATTGAAAATAAGGGCGTTACATCTGTTGATGATGCACTTCAAGATATTTTAAACTTGTATGAACTCGATTTCGCAAAATATGCCGAGCCGCGCGACATACCTCGCATTCGGGCAATATGGCATTCGCTGCCGTCGCAACTTGCAAAAGAGAACAGGAAATTCATTTACAAACTCGTGAAATCAGGGGCGCGTTCGAAAGAATATGAAGACGCTCTGCTGTGGCTCGAGGATGCCGGGATGATTTATCGTGTTAAAAACATCTCGAAACCAGGAATGCCATTGTCGGCATACGAGGAAGTTGACGTGTTTAAAGTTTATGTATGCGATTGCGGCTTGCTTCGGCGTCTTGCTAATCTGCCTGCAAGCGTCGTCATGGATACGACTTCAAATTATACTGAATTTAAAGGTGCAATGTCTGAAAACGCTGTTTTTCAATCGCTTGTGTCGCGGTATGGCGGTGATGTCCCGCATTATTGGTCGTCTGAGAACCGCGCAGAGGTCGAATTTGTAATCCAGCGCGACGATGAGATTATTCCTGTTGAGGTCAAAGCCGAGAATTGCGTTAGCGGACGCAGTCTGACGGTTTATAATGAAAAGTTCTCGCCGCGGCATCGTGTCAGGTTTTCTTTACTGAACTTGCAACGCAACGGCAATCTTTTGAGCTGCCCGTCGCCACTCGCCGATTGGTTTGAACGATGGCTTTGATTTTTATTTGAATTAAAAAATAATGTTTGCATGAATCATTCATTTGCTTTGAAAACTTTTTTATCTTTGCAGAAATTTTAAAAACATAAAAATATGGTAGCAACAATTATCTACATCCTCGGCGTCATCCTCGGCGTGAAGGCAGTTATTGAAATTTTCAGGGAACCTATCAGCGGTGCCGGTAAAATCATAGCCACTCTCGTGGTGCTTCTCCTCAGCTGGATCGGAATCGCAATCTACTACGTTTTCATGAGAGGAAATCTCACCAAATGGTTTAAGTAATGTCATTTTTAAATGACGAAAAGGTTTTTCAAGCATGACTTTATTGTGATGATCATCAGGCTGCTGCCTCTTTATGCAGTACTGATGGTCACACAAGTCATTTTTTATTTTTATAACAAAGACATTCTCGGTGAAATAACAGGCTCCGAACTCGGAAAACTGATATACGGAAGCCTGAAATTTGACACTATTTCGATATTTTACCTCAACTGCGTTTTCATAGTTTTTTCCGCGATACCGTTCAAATTCAGATGGAAAGAATGGTATCAGAAGACGCTTTTCTGGATTTATACAATCACTAACACCTTGGGAATCATTGTGTTGAATCTCGCTGACGTGGTTTATTTCCGTTATGTATTCAAAAGAATAACTCTTGAGGAACTGCATTTTTTCAAAGAAGACGACAACAACGGCGTGCTGATTCTCGACTTCGTGCTTGAGAATTGGTATCTTGTGATAGTAGGATTGCTTCTTATTGCGTTTATTGTATTCATTTACAAGAAGATACAATTCAGAAAAAGCACCGAGTCGAAGGCGTTTCTGTTTTATCCTGCGAATGCGCTGCTGTTTTGCGCCGCGGTGTTCCTCTGGGTCGTCGGCGTGAGGGGAAGTTTTGATTTTCAGGCGAGGCCATATACCGTCACTAACGCTGCGTATTATACGAAGTCGGCGGCCAAGACCTCGTTGATTTTGAGCAATCCGTTCTGCGTGATAAGGACTGCGAGAGTCAGCGATTTCAAGGTATTGCATTATTTTGAAGATGATGAGGCGGCGGAGCTTTTCACGCCGTATCATTATCCCGACAGCACTTACAACAGCTGCATCGGAAAGAAAAACATAGTGGTCTTCGTGCTCGAAGGCTTCAGCCGCGAACACTCGCAATATCTCATGCCGCATCTCAACAAGGACGGCGGCTACACTCCTTTTTTAGATTCGCTGATGCGCGAGGGCTACGCTTTCCGCAACGCCTTCGCCAATGGGATGAAGTCGATAGAGGCGCTCCCGTCGGTGATTTCGTCAATTCCGTCGTATAGGGCACCGTTCCCGCTTCTGCCACAGTCGGTGGCAAAATTGGAAGGTCTGCCGTATATGCTTGAAAAAGAAGGTTATACGTCGCATTTCTTCTGCGGCGCACACGGAAACCAGATGGGCTTCGAGGCTTACTGCAAACTCAACGGGATGGAGCATTTCTACGACAGGTCGCATTTTGAAATGGAGAACAGCGACCCGGCGATGGCAAACAGCTGGGGAATATGGGACATGCCGTGGCTGCAATACATGGCGCGGCAACTCGATACAATCAAGACTCCGTTTTACGCGACGGTATTCACCCTGACATCGCACCATCCGTACGATTTGCCGAAGGAATATGAGTATTTGCTCGGGAAAGGAACGACACCTATGCATCACGGAGTGCTTTACACCGACCTCTCGATAAGGAAATTCTTTGAAACCGCCTCGACGATGGATTGGTTTGAAAACACGCTTTTCGTGTTCACCGCCGACCACGTCTCGCCCCAGATGGCGCATGAGGAAACGATGACGACGAAGGGAAACACAGAGATTATGCTTTTCATGTTTACCCCCGACGGCTCACTGAAAGGCTGCACCGATGAAATCGTCCAGCAGCTCGACATCATGCCTACAGTCCTCGGCTTGATAGGAAACGAGCAGCCGTATTTCGCTTTCGGACGCGACATCTTCAACGAGAAAGACAGATTCAAGATGGCGACAAATTGCGTTCATCAAGTGTATCAATGCATTACGGATTCGTACAGCCTCCATTCTGACGGCGAGAACATCCTCCATGTTTATGCCGCAAACGACACTTTGCAGAAAAACGACATCATCGGCGACACCAATGAGGAGATTCTTGATGTCGAAAGGCATTTCAAGGCGATATTGCAATCTTATACAAAACACGTTCACGACAAGGATTATATAATTCATGTAAGATGATGGAAAAGAAAGAGTTACGTGCCAATATCAAGGCATTGAAGAAACAATATACAAAGGAACAGCTTCTTGAACAGTCGGAGATGATTTTGACAAAATTGGAGCAAGACGAGGATTTTGAGAAAGCACGTACTGTGATGATTTACAGTGCGTTGCCTGATGAAGTACAGACTTCGGCGTTTCTTGAGAAATGGCGTCACAAGAAGAAAATCATCCTTCCGACGGTTGTCGGTGATGACATCATTCCGGTGGAACTTGAGGAAGACACCGGCTTCGCAGTTGGTGATTTTAACATCCTCGAACCGCAAAACGAGCCTTATTCAGGCGGTTACGACCTGATTGTCGTTCCCGGCGTGGCCTTTGACCGCAACGGGAACCGCATCGGCAGAGGCAGGGGATATTACGACAGATTTCTTTGCAAACATCTGAATGTCAAACGTATAGGAATCTGTTTCGACTTCCAGCTTGTTGACGAAGTCCCGACCGAACCGAATGACATCAGTATGGATAAAATTATTTCTTTGTAATTCAGAAAAATGTTTGTTTTTAATTAATAAAGATGTAATTTTGCAAGGTTTTAAAAAATAAATAGTTTAACAAGTTATTAACATAAATTATTAGTTATGAAACGTTTAGGTTTACTTTTAGCAATTTTGTGCATGTTTGGCGTGGTCGCCAACGCACAGCAGGATTTTCAAAAAGGTAATTGCATCCTCAATGCAGGAGTCGGTGTTGGTTATGGCGTCCCTGTTTCTGTGTCAGCAGAATGGCCCGTCGCGACCAATATGATTAAAGGCAGAAACGGTGCCATCGGAATCGGACCATACCTTGGATTCAACCTTCCGTGCATTGATAGAAACATGGGCTTTGACCTCGGCTTCAGAGGCGCATTTCATTACCAGTGGCCTGAAAAACTTGATACTTACGCAGGTTTGAACCTCAGCTTCCACGGGTATAATGACAAGGACGTTGATGAATTTAAATCAGGAGTGGCTTGTTCTTTGTTTGTTGGTGCAAGATACTATTTCTGGAACAAAGTCGGTCTCTTTGCCGAAATCGGCGGCGGCCTCAACTTCGGTGCGTTGAGCATCGGCGCATGTTTCAAACTGTAAACAGATTTTTACAAATAGAAAATCAGTGTTCGGTAATGCGGACACTGATTTTTTTGTGCTTGATATTTATTTTACCGTGATGTTTCTTGAAATCTCGTTTCCGTCTTCATCGACGCATCTTAAGATATAACTTCCTGATTCTGAATTAATTGGCATCTGATGTATGTTTGATGTCACGCCCAACGATTTTTCGTTTAGTGTCCAATAGACTCTTTTTTTCGGGTTGCGATGTGCGATTTCAAATATGATTGACTGCCTGTCTCCTTTGATTCCTTTCGGGATGATAAGTGTCGCCGACTCTTCCGGATAGATGAACGACATCACCGATTCTTGCTTTCCCGTGTTGCATCCCGGCATTACGGGCGGCAACGAGCGGTAAAGCGGATTCGTCTTCCTGTAAAACCATTCCATCACCGGTGGCAGGGAATAGTATATCTCAAAATCTTCATTATCAATATCATAGCAATCTGGAAATACTTGATATTGATGTGTTTTGTCCAAAAAAACTTTCTTGTGATACGGACAGACTCCGGTCATTATTTCGGTTTTCGGCATTTTGATAGTCATTGTCTCCGTGCAATATTGCGATTTCGGCAATCCTGATTCCGCACAGACTTCAACGGACATTTCTTCGTTTTCATCAATGTTTTCAATTGCAGAAACGCCGTCGTTCAAGATGTTGACGACATCGAACAGCACCGGTGCCGCCACGCTGCTTCCTGTCAGTCCGGGACGTCCTTCGCCGTCGGCGTTGCCGCACCAAACGCCGATGACATAACGGCTTGTGATACCGACCGCCCACGCATCCTTGAAACCGAAACTCGTGCCGGTTTTCCATGCGATTTTCTTTGAAGACGCGAAATATCTCCAGCCTGCTTGGTCGTTGGGACGATTCAAACCGCGCATGGCTTCAAATGTCAAGGCGATTGATGTCTTTGAAAACGGAACGTTTACTCTGTCGTAATATAATTTGTTTGCCATTGAACCATAAGCATTTACGATGTCGAACAACGATGCTTCGGCACCACCGAGAATCAGTGAGTAACCATAATGGTCAGGCTCGAAAACGATGCCGGAAAGTCCGAGTTCCTTCAAGAGATGATGGAATTTCGGCACGCTGTATTGCCGCAGGAGATGCACGAAAGGCGTGTTGAGCGATTTCTGAAGCGCGATGTCGGCGGGGACGGCACCGCTGTATTCGCCGGTGTAGTTTTGCGGAGTGTAACCTGAAAGGTTTATCGGCACGTCGGGCAGAATCATTGTCGGGAGAAGCAGACCTTCATCAAGACAGGCGGCATAAAGAAATGGTTTCAAAATGCTTCCCGTCGAACGCTGCGCCTTGATCATGTCAACCATCGCGGCATCTTTTGCGCCGAGGTGATTCCCAATGTAAGCAGTTGTCTTTTGTTCTTGAAAATCAACAATATAAATCCCGATATTTTCAATTCCGTTGGCGGAATTTGTGTTATAATGTTTCTTCGCGATTTCGTTGACTTTTGCCTGAATCTCATAATTTATTGAAGAAACTGTGTTTTCGCCTTTGTGATTTTTTTCTGTTTCACACACAAAATGAAATGCCAAGGTCGGCAAATCGTATGGTTTTGGCGGTATGTTTTCAAGCAACGAGAGTTCAAAATCTTCTTCATCGAATGTTTCTTTTTTGAATTTTTCTGGAAGATAAGCTTTTGATTTGCAGAGACTTGTCAATAATGTGTCTCGTTTTCTTTTCAGTTCGTCTCTTCCTTTTGACGGGTTGACGAGTGAAGGTGAATTTGGCAGGACGGCCAATGTTGCCGCCTCGCTCCACGTCAGCCTGTCGGGAGTGGTGTTGAAATAACGCCATGCCGCCGCGTCGATGCCCACGACGTTGCCGCCGAAAGGTGCGTGTGCGGCGTACAAATCGAAAATCTCCTTTTTGGAATGACGCATCTCCAAGCGCATCGCGAGAATCACCTCGATGATTTTCTCCTTGAATGTCCGTGGTCTCCCGTTTCGCGAAAGTCTTACAACCTGCATCGTGATGGTGCTTCCGCCTCGCAAAACACGCCCGGCTTTGATGTTGTCAACGGCCGCGTCAACGAATGACACAGGGTTGAAACCTGGATGCAGGAAGAAATATTTGTCTTCGTATTCCAATACACAACGGAGGTATTTCTCTGAATAACAATTGGTTGCCGGAAACCTCCATTGGCCGTCATCAGCAACGCGTGCGCCGAGAAGATTCCGGTTCGCATCTGTGACAACGGTTGAAAATGAGGTCTCAAACCGCGGCACAGGAATGCAGAGGAACCCTACAAATACTGTAAAAAGTACGGATAATATGATTATATACTTCCGTTTCATTTGACGACGGTCGTCTTCTTTGCCGCTGTTGTGTACCAAATCTGATTGTTGTACATGTCTTCGCACGTCACCGACGGAATCATGTAAGTTCCTTCGTAGGCGGCGTTCATCGACAGGCGGAACGTCTTTGTGTCGTGTGGTGTCATGTCGAAGAAGAAATTGACGTAATCATCTTGATAATCAATATGTTTTGCCTGCGCTTCGTTTTGGCTGTTGTCACCGAAGAGACGGCTGTTGACGATTTCCCAGCCTGCCGCGGCGTGATACGACAACGCATTTTCCGTCACTTGGTATTCATGTGGATTCGACACGGTGATTACGACATCAAAGTCGGTGTTCTGCTTAATCTGAGCCGTGTTGATCTCGTTTCCTTTCTTGTCGAAATATTTCACCGTCATTTCGTACCAGGCACCTTTGTCATCTTTCTGATATTCAGCTACTTTGCCTTTTGTGAATAAAGTTATATAGACGGATTCGCTGCCGTTGTTTGTCACGGTGACGGAATTGTCGCCACGTTTCGATTGCATATTGTAAGTAATTGAATTTCTGTTTGTTGTGATGTTTTCGGTTTTATCTCCTTCTTTCACGACCAAAGAAATGGAATTGTCTTTTAAGCCGAGTTTTTCTGCATATTTGCCGAGAACGAACATCGCCATCGCAGTGGTCTGCGTGTCAATCCAACGGTCGCTGCCGAGTATCCTGCACAGTTCCTCGATGTCGTTCTGAACCATTTCGGCGTTGTCGTTGGCGAGCATTTCTGCGTAAATACACATCGACATGTCGCGGACTTTTGAGCCTAAAGTGATGTAATAGTCTGATGTCCAGTCTTTTGCGTTGAAGTCAATTGTCGGGATGAGGTCTGATGCCATGTTCGCTTTCCCGACCAAGGCGTAAGATGCCGCCGTCAATGCCTTTGTGAGCGGGAACTTCATTTCAAGCTCCTTGAAACGGTTCATCGCCCCGATTTCGGCGGTGTTGTTCAAGGCTAAAACGAATAATCTGTAAGCCTGAATCGTTTCGACGTTTGGTGCGTCGGCACTGAAATTCCACGCTTTGGCACGATTGGTCTGACGTTTTATCATGCCGTCAATCAATGAGTTAGCGACATTGTAACCTTGATTTCTCGCTTCAACCAGGAAATGTAAAGCGTAAATCTCGCTCCAAGTGTCAACGTAATTTCCGTTCGGCCAGCTTGTCATCGAGAAATCCGGGAGAAGATATGCGTTCATGTTTGCGATCACATTTTCGATATTTGCCCGTATTTCCGCTTTCGTTGTCTCGTCAAGTGTGACCAAATTATGCAGATAAAGCTGCGGGAACGCCTTTGAAACGGTCTGCTCCAAACAGCCGTAAGGGTAGGAGGTGAGGTAATCAATGTGCTTGAAAAGGTCAACGGGAATGCCGGTGTTTGCAACGAGTTTTGTCTCAATTGTGCCGTCAAAACCTTGACAGTCAATGTGTAATGTCGCGGTTTCGTTAGGTTTGACCTCTCGTTTCACCGAATTGTATTTGTTGCTTGACGGCATCCGTATCGGCAGCGCGACGGATTTCACACTCTCAAAACCATTGCATGAAACGCTCATGGTGATTTTTGCATTTCCTTTGATTTCCTTGGCTTTGACAGAAAATGCGATGTCGGCCTCTCCGTTTTTATCCAATGAAACTGAAGTTGGAATGTTGCTTTTTGCTTCAAGATTTTCGAGTTTCACGTTGATGTTGGCGGATTTTCCGGCAAATTCGGAAGCGATGACTTTCATGTTCACCACGACTTCGTCGCTGATTCCGATTATTCGCGGTGCTGTCGGCAGAATCATGATTTTATCTTTGACGGTCACGTTCTTTTGTGTTGAACCGAAAGCGTCTTTTCCGTTTGTCGCCACGACCATTACTCTCAGTGAACCGTTGTAATCTGGAATGTTAAAGTGTTGAATGTCAGACTTTCCCGCTTCGAGTTCAAAAGGTCCCATCATTGTTGCGACGGCTTGGAAACGTTCAAGCAATGTCGTCTCCGGCTTGATGAACAAGTCGCCGCCGGCAGCCAAAGTGCCTTGCATCATGTCGGTTATCGCACTCACGATGTAGTCGTAATTGTCCCACGTCTTGACTCCCAAAGCGCGTTTGCTGAAGAAATGTCCGCATGGGTCAGCCGTTTTGTAACCGGTAAGTCCGAGGATTCCTTCATCAACGACGGCGACGGTATAATACATCTTTTTGCCTTGTTTTTCAGACACTTTGATGTCGATTGCCTTGTTTGAAGTTGCGTTTTCCGGCACTTCGACAACCGGATTGATGATGGTCTTGCTGTCGGAGACTTTGAAAGGCACGACGCCGTACATCCTAATCGGCATCCCGTTTTCATTTTTGAACGGCTGGATGAGCGAAACGGAGACGTAGGCGTTCGGAAGCATTTCTTCGGAGACGGGGATGCTTACTGTCGCGTCTTTGTCAAGGTCTTGAATATGAATGACTTTGATGACTTTCGAAGATGTCTCGACAGTGACAATCGCCTTTGATTTTTCGTTCGCGGGGAAAGAAACCTTCATCGTTTCGCCAACGTTATATTCGTCTTTGTCGGTTTTCAAAGTGATGAGTGCAGGTGCGTCTCCGACTGAAGACGAGCGTGCGCCGTCGGCCCAGTCGAAACTGATGACTTTCGAGAAGGTGTGTTTCCCGATCGGGTCGCTGACAACGAGAAGATACGAACCCCAGTCAGCGTCTTTGATATTGAGTGACAATGATGTGACGCCGTTTTTGGTATCAAGCACGCCGCTCTTTACGGGACGTTTGTAACTTCCTCTTACATAACGCATTAAGTCGTAATAGTCGTTGTCCCACCACCAATAATTGTCAAGTTTGTAAAGCTGGTATTCAAGTTCGGTTTCGTTTTGTGCCAAGCTGCCGTCTTCGTTCACGACGGCGACAGCAAATCTCCAGTCGTAATCGGTGAAATAATAATCGCCCCATTTCGACTTCGTCTCCGGCAACGAAACGCCGACGTATCTCTTGTACGGCGAGATTTTTCCGCTGCGGCTCGTGATGCTGAACTCGCCGCTGTTCTCGAACACCTTTATATTATATACGGCTTTCATGAAACCTGGCGTCGAAACGTCTTTCAGAGCGTCGAACGAAATCATAGCCTTGCCTTCAGCGTTCAACGCCGCACTGAAAAGCGACATCTCCCTGCTGTAGAAATCGTTTGCGACACAGTCGAAATCGTATTTCTCAAAGCCTTTGAATGTGGTTTTCGTGTTTGACAAGATAACCGACACTTCAGCTTTCAAGTCTTTGACATTCAAACCATTAAGTCGTGTTGAATGAAGTTGGACATTTTCTTTGCCGTTCAGACTGATTAATTTTTCAGGTTCAAAATCAATCTTCAAACGGTTTGGCTTCACTGTCTCGATTCTCAAATTCTTTGAAAACACCTGACTCCCGATTTTGAAGCGGGCGTTCCACGTTCCAGTCGGGTCGCTTGTTAAAGTGTTGATTGTGAATGCGTAAATCTTTCCGACAGGAGAATTGTTGGCTTTTTTGAGATACAATCTTCCGTTCGGGTCGATGACTTCCATAACGACGGGGTAATCATTTGAGAAATAGTCGTTTTTGTCGGAAATCATGAGGTTCAGCTGAATGGAGTCGCCGGGACGCCAGACGTCGCGGTTGCTGTAAACGAAGCCGTCAACTTCATGCTCAACGGCATTGCCGGAAACATCGAACTTGCTGAGTGACAACGACTTGTTTTTGTCCAAAGGCAGATACGACTTGCTGCCGTCTGAAGTCTCCGCCACAAGGCAGAACGGCTTGTTGGTGAAAGCGACCCTCGCGTAACCATCGTTGTCGGTGGAAGACTCACCTGTGATTTGCAATTGATAATCATATAAATGGAGACTTACGCCAGACCTCGGATTCGCATCAGTGATGTTTTTCACGAAAACATCGATGAAATTCTCATCTGAACTCTTAGCTGTCAAAGCCAAGTTGCTGACATACAGGTTTTTACTGATGTCAACGTAATTGTAGAACGAACGCGTGCACGGATTGTTGTAATCATAATCGTTGTAATAATAAACACGGTAATCGTAGTTTTCGTTGTCCCAGTAACTTTCGTCGTAGCCTTTTGCAACTTTCTCATTATCACAAGCATACGGGTAACATGTCATGTCAAAGTCAAGGTTTATCTGATACATGTCGCCGGCTTTCAAATCGACATAATCTGAAAGCGTGATGTTGTATGTTTTCCAACTGTCGTAATTCGTCTGTTCAAGCGGAATGCGTACTTTCTTCACGAGACGGCCGACGCGGCATGTCCTTCCGTATGCGTTTTTCAAGCCGTCTTCCTGCAAAAATGACATGATATTTGAGTCGTAAATCTTTATTATCCTCAAAATCACTTGGTTAAGACAAATCGCATCGAATGAAATCGTTGCGTCCCCGACTTCAGGAACAATGACGCCATCATCGCTCCATTTCACCTGCGGCTTCAGTGATTTAAGATTTATTCCGTTGATAATGAAATCGTTGGCAAGACGGTTGCCTTTTGTAGAAACGACGCCGTAACGTATCGTCATGTCAAAATCTTCGTAGTAATAATATGTTTTTGAACAGAAAATGTTCAGGCGGTTTCCGTCGATTGAAGCCGTGAACGGAATGTTGTTCGTGAACTCAATCATGCCAGTCAGATTCTGGTTTTTTGACAGCTCGTCAGAGAAATAAACATCGATTTTGCTTTCTTTGACATCAATGTTATAGGTGACGATTTTAAATTCGCCTTTCGCCGGAATTGTCAGTGTTTTCTTTATGGAACGATTGATTCCCAATGGTTTGCCATCGATTTCAATGTTGATTTCGTAATCATTTTCCGTCCTGTTGATGTTTGAAACAACAAGTTGAACATCAGTCCGGGAAACTTCTTTCGCGGAACATTCGTAGCTTTCCAACGTCTTTTTGTCGAGAAGCGAAAACGTTGAGGATGAATTGATTGGCTTTGCGAATTTCAGGTTGATGATGTATGAACATTTGCCGTTTTCATCATTTTGATAAGAGATGCCGCCAACTTCGAAATCCTGTTTCTTCAAGATGAACGAGGTTTTCATAACTCTTTCGTTTGCAGGCATTTCAACGAGCATGCCGATGTTGAAATACACGTTGTAAGGGGTGCTTTCCTTCGGACTTTCGTCGAATTGGAAGCCGATTGTGTTTTTGTCGATCCAGATTGCGTGTCCGGCGACTTTCGGCGTTATTTCAAAAAGTTTCGATGGCAGTTCCTCGCCGAACTGTTTTTTCATTTTCAGTCCTTGCACGAACTTGAATCTCAGCGGCTCCGTTTCTGTAACCAGCCCCGAAGTGTAACTTTCGACGATTCCGACTATCGCCTCGTCAAAAACCGGGATTTTTTCGACGTAAGTTGTTGTGGATTCAGAATGTCCCGAACCGCATGAATTAAAAAATGCTATTGTCAATAAGCTGATTAACAATAAATTAAGTGTTAAAAATAATTTTTTCATAATATTATTATTCCGAATTTTCATTAAACAAATTAACGTGCAAAGTTATAAAAAATTTCTTACTTTTGCAGCCGGATAAGTAGAAAGTAGAAAGTTAGAAAGTTTGTAAAGTTAAAAGTAGCTGACATATTATGAAATACATCAACGCACATTCAATCAAATCATTAATCACACTGATTTTCATTACTTTTTTTGGCATCACGTCGTTGGCGCAGAACACATCGCCGGTCTATGTCATTGAGTTCAACAAGATTCTGAACGGAATCATGGACGAGGGCAAGCTGCAGAAGAACCAGCTTACGGACTACGA
>JAUNNU010000043.1 GCA_030537295.1 Bacteroidia bacterium | reverse complement strand
TTTTTGGGGCAATTTTTATAGGAAAAGTCGATTATTTTGCACCATTTTTTATAGGAAAAGTCGATTTTTTGGTTGTGATTTGAAAAAAAATATTATTTTTGCAGCAAAATAAAATCACGATGCTATACAGGAAATTTACGACCGAAATTGAAGACTTTCTGAAAAAAGAGCCACGTAAAATATTGATGATCAATGGTGCACGACAGATTGGCAAATCATACATAATAAGGTTTGTCTGTAAAAATCTGTTTAAGAATTACGTTGAAATCAATCTGAAAGAAGACATGGAAGGCGATCGAATTTTTTCAGAGGTTCAAACGACACAAGATTTCTACATTCAGTTAGGCATCGCTGCAGGCAAAAAATTAGGAAAAAAAGAAGACACAATCATTTTCCTTGATGAGATACAGGCGTATCCGCATCTGATGACGATGTTGAAATTTCTCAATCAGGAAGGCCGCTATCGTTACATTTGCAGTGGCTCGCAACTCGGCATCGCATTGAAGCAGACACCGTCAACGCCGATGGGAAGCATCGCCATAAAACAGATGTATCCTCTTGATTTTGAAGAATTTCTGCTTGCGCTGAACGTCAGTCAGAACACGATTGACTCTATGAGAGAACAATTTTACAACGAGCAGCCGTTGAGCGAGTCGCTTCATAATTACATTATGAAAATGTTCCAATATTACCTTTTGGTCGGCGGTTTGCCTGACCCTGTGAATCATTTTGTCGCGACGCAAAACATCCAGCATGTGCGCAACGCCCAGAAAGACATCATCGAACTTTACAAGATTGACGCTTCGCAATATGACGAGGAACGCAGGCTGAAGATTCGCAGAATATACGATCTAATTCCAAGTAACCTTGAAAACAAGAAGAAGCGCGTCGTCTTCAATGAGATTGAAAACAAGAAAGGCAAATATCACAACAATTACGGCGAAGAGTTTGATTATCTGACGGCCTCTGGCGTAGCGATTGACGTGAGAGCCATCAGCAACCCGCATTTCCCGTTGAGGGAGTCGGAGAAGAAAAACCTGCTCAAACTTTACCTCAATGATGTCGGGCTTTTGACATTGGCGCTTTATGACTTGAATGTCAACGCAATCCTCAACGAAGAGAAAAGCATCTACCTTGGAACTGTCTATGAGTCAGTCGTGGCGCAGGAGCTGCATGCCCACGGCTTCCCGATGTTTTATTACGACAACAAGAAACTCGGAGAGGTCGATTTCCTGATTGACGACTTCAACTCATTGTCGGTTTTGCCGATAGAGGTGAAGTCGGGGAAGGACTATTACATCCACAGTGCGCTCAACACTTTCATCGGGAAGCCCGATTACAACGTGAAGAAAGGCATAGTTTTCAACAGCAAAAGAGAGGTGACGAAAAAAAACGGAGCCGTCTATATGCCGGTTTATTACTCTATGTTCCTGGATCACAATGTCAAAGAGGCTGATATGGTTTTGAAGTTGCCGGAGTTGCCAGAATAATCCATCATCAATCTCTGCATGAATTTTATTCAACCACAATCCTCTTCGCTATCGACCGCGAGCCTTTTGTCACTTTGAGAAAATAAATCCCGGAAGGAAGTGATGATATGTCGATATTGCCATTTTCAAAATATTGATATTCATACACTTTAGTTCCCATCAGATTATAAATCGAAACGTTGTATTGGCCTTCAATGTCGGCGAAGACCTCAATCTGTGATGACGCAGGATTCGGGCATACTTCAAGTTCATTAAACGTAACATATTCATTTTCAACTATATCTAAAACAGAAAAATCTATTGTAAAATTATCAACAATCACCTTGGCATTTTCTTTCTCGCCATTTTTCCAATAAATAATCGAATTACTCAGATTTTCGACAAGAAATCTGATTTGCACGTATGGTTCGCCGATAAAATCATTCAAAGAGACTTCACATTTTTTCCAGAATGGTGTTGTTTTGGCCAGCGCGTCAACCTTGTGCCAATGGATTCTGTCGGTGGTGACTTCAACAATGAAATGATACATGTGGTATGGTAAATTGCCGAAATTACCTGAAAAATTGTTGCCTTGCAGATAATAATCAAAAGCCAATGTCGCATTCGGCGATGTACTTGGTATTGAAAACCAATCCGTTTCAGCGTATGTAAAATAATCTTTCGGCATTCCTGAAACATTGGCGAGCGCATGATCACCGTATGACGTGTCATCATTCTGCTTCCACATCGTATCGTAAAACACGAAGCCGTCGGTGTTTTCCTCAAAGTCGTTGGAGAACGGAAGCGTAAGCGGCTGTGTCACGTGCATTCTGTCGTGATTCGACTCAAGAGTCTCGGAGCCGTCAGAGAGAACCGCAACAACATGATATTCATGCATTTCGCCATCATCGGCTTCATAATCCTCGTAATGATTTTCCGTCAGTTCGGCGAGAAATTCGTTGCCTTTGAACAATTTATATGAAGATGCGTCGGTCACCTCGTCCCATCTGACATTTATATTTGAACCGTCGCATGTCGCGGCGAGGTTTTGCGGCGGCAGAATCCCGTTGGCAAGTTCGATGGTGGCGGCCATTGTAGCCTGCACGAAGGCCCGCGCGAGTGCGAAGTTGTTGAAGCCGTTGCCTATCGTGTCGCAAGCCTTGTGATAGCAAGGATTCATGTGAATGTATTCTGTATCACCGATATACAACGCCGGATATTCATACAGGAAGAAGCAGTGATGGTCGCCCGCGCCAGTCTCCCCTTCTGTTTTCCAGCCTGTCGGAGATTCCGGAAGATAAAGATTTGCGACATTAACGTAGAAATCATAAAGGTTTCTGCTTGTATGGTAACAGCTTGTAAACATCCTAAGTGTATCATATTCAGGCGGATACCATCCAATCATGTCGAGGTTGAAAACTCCGAGGATGTTCATGTTTTGGCGGGCGCATTCCTTGGAATATTCCAATGCGCCGATCTGTCCGTTCTCCTCCACATTGAAATTGATGTAAATTATCGAGCGGTCGAAGGAATACTGGCTTAACACTCTCGCTATTTCAAGCACTCCAGCCGTGCCTGATGCGTTGTCGTCAGCGCCGGGACCGTCCGGGTGGTCGTAATGCGACGACACGATGACATATTCATCGGGATATTTCGTGCCACGCTGGATAGCCATCACATTGCCGGCATCCAAAGTGTCGTTGTTGGGATAGTCGGCGAAGAAATAAAACACCGACGGGTCAAGACCGACCGACTCGTATTGCCCGACAAGCCAGTTTTGCGTGAGAAGTGCTTCGGGCGAGTAAGCGTCGCGCACATACTGCTGCATCCATGCGACGCTGTTATATATCGCCACTGTGTCAACCTCATTGATAATCTGTTGAATTTCAGGATTAATATCGGTTACATTAGGATAAGTCTGCGTCCTGTTCCCCTTATTGTCTATAAGCTCCATGTAATAATGACCTTGCGGGAAAGCCGTTGCCACAGCCATCAGCAGCAATGAAAAGAGTAATATTTTCTTCATGACATTGAATTTTTGTTATTATTTCGTTGCAAAATTATTGTAAATATCCGAAATGTCAATGGGTAAAACCCTAAAACATGGTAGGGTTTTAGGAAGATTTTCAGACAATTATCGGCTCAAAACACATCAAAAATATAATAATTTTCAAGCAACTTTGAGCCGATAACGAACTTTTCATTTCAGAAATGCCGCCATCACTTCAATCGGATGCACCGCCTTGACTCCCGTTCCGTCCAAGATTTGCTGCCGACATGACGTTCCGGGCGCAGCAACGATTGTCGGAATTACATTATCAGAATTTGAAACCGCCTTGCGCACCGTCGGGAAAAGAACCATCTCACCAATGGCGATTGACGTCTTGTAATGCTCCTTCTCGTAACCGAACGAGCCGGCCATCCCGCAGCAACCGCTCGGTATCACATTTATTTTTGCGTTTTTGATAATCCTCAATGCCGAAACGGTCTTCTCCACCCCCACCAACGATTTCTGATGGCAGTGTCCGTGAAGCCAGATTTCGACTTTGTCATCTTTGAAGTCATTAGAAGTGATGTTGCCTTTCGCAATCTCTTTCATCAGGAACTCATCGAAAAGCAGACAATTTGCCGCAAGCCTCTTCGCTTCATCGCGCATCTCCGCCGGAACCAAGTCAGGGTATTCATCACGGAACGAAAGTATGCACGACGGCTCGATGCCGACAAGCGGAGTCTCATCGCTAACTATTGATTTCAAAAGACTTACGTTCTTTATCGCAAACTTTTTCGCAAGTTTCAGGCAGCCTTTAGATATGGCGGCGCGACCACTTTCAACGTGTTTCGGCACTTCGACATCATAGCCGAGACGGAGCAGCAGCTTCGCGAAAGTGAGACCGAGTTCAGCCTCCTGAAGATTTGTGAACTCATCGGCGAAGAGCAGCACCTTTCCTTTCGACCTGCGATATTCTTTCTTCGTGCGCTCCATCTTGACCAAAGTGCGCATCGTCTTGCGGCTCAATGCCGGAATGTCGCGCTCGGTCGAAAACTGCACTATCTTCTTGATAATGTTTGAGGTGAGTTTGTTTTTCGCGAAGAAGTTATATATCGGCCACACGCAATGTCCGAGTTGCTCAATCATTGCCATCCTTGCAACTGCAAACGAGCGGAATGGCGTGCCTTCCTTGTCGTAAATCTGTTGCAGCACCTCCGACCTTATGCGCGTCATATCAACGTTCGACGGGCACTCCGCCTTACAGCCCTTGCATGCAAGACAGGAATAGAGCATCTCTTCAAGTTCGTGAGCGTCAATGACTTTGCCATCGATACCGTTTGTCAGCACTTCACGCAGCACGTTGGAACGCGCACGCGTTGTCATGAGTTCGTCGTGCGACACCTTGAACGCGGGGCACATCGTCCCGCCGATGAGGTTCGACTTGCGGCAGTCGCCCGCGCCATTGCATTGCTCGATGGAACACATCAGAGCGTGGGTCTGCGAACGCACGCCGCTCACGCCTTCAACCTTGCACTCGTCGAAGTCCGCACGCCAGTTGAAATATGTCTTGTCGGAAGTGAGGATTTTCTCCAACTCGTATTTTTGTCCTACTTCAAAGCGCAGGAACTCGTCCATCGGCGGTGCGTCAACTATTTTGCCCATGTTGAAAATGCCGTAAGGATCCCAGCATTTCTTCACCTCGCGCATCATCTGATAACATTCGTCGCCGTACATCAACGGGATGAACTCGCCACGCAGCCGTCCGTCGCCGTGCTCGCCGCTGAGACTGCCCTTGTGTTTCCTCACGAGTTTCGCCGTCTCCTCCGCCACCTCGCGGAACTTCTTCCTGCCTTCCTCCACCTTTATATTAATAATAGGACGGAGATGCAGCTCGCCGGTGCTGATATGCCCGTAATACACGCAACTCAGGTTAAGACGTTCAAGCATTGCGGCAAAGTCTTTCATATAAGCAGGCAGTCGCTCCGGCGCGACGGCGGTGTCTTCGATGACGCCTATAGGTTTCGCATCGCCTTTCATCCCGCTCAACACGCCGAGTCCGGCCTTGCGCAACGCCCACACTCTGTTGACGTCAGCGCCATAAACGCGCGTGCAGGTGTAAGCGAGGCCGCTGTCAAGAAGTTCTTTTTCGAGGGCATCGGCGTTGGAGTCCATGTCGGTGCCGTTGAACTCGGAGATGAGCAGTGCCGCGGGGTCGCCTTCCACAAAGAAACGGTTTCGCTGCGCCTCCACGTTGCCTTTGCTCAACTCGAGAATCTTGCCGTCCATCAGCTCTATCGCGACAGGGGTGTGCTTGAGCGCAACGAGATTCGCCTCAAAACTCGCCTCCAACGAACCGCAATGAGCGCAAAGCACCATATTCTCCTTCGGCGGAAGCACGTCGAGGCTGACTTTAATCTCCGTGATGAAGCACAACGTCCCTTCGCTTCCGCAGATGAGCTTGCAGAGGTCAATGCGTTCATTTTCAATGGCTTCATCGATGGCATAGCCGCAGCTTCTACGGCGGAGCGATTTATCGGGGAAGTTTTCTTCAATAAGTTTCCGCATTTCGGGATTGTTTTTCCACGTTTCGAGTTGCGAGTAAATGGCGTTTTCGAGTTCGCCGTCACCGCGGACATCGGTGTCGAAAAACGAGCCGTCAGCGAGGAAGCCTTTGATTTGCAACACATGATGACGCGTGCTTCCGTATATCAGCGAATGCGTGCCGCACGAGTTGTTGCCGGTCATTCCGCCGATGCAGCAACGGTTGCTCGTTGACGTCTCCGGGCTGAAAAACAGTCCGTAAGGCTTCAGCGCAATGTTCAGCTCGTCGCGCACCACGCCAGGTTCCACCCTCGCCCACTTCTCGGCGGCGTTAATCTCCAAGATATGATTGAAATTCTTGCTGATATCGACAACGATGCCGTTTCCGACAACCTGTCCGGCGATGGAAGTGCCGCCGGCACGAGGAATCAGACAAGTGTGATTTTCTTTTGCAAATTTTATAAGTTCCTGAATATCAGTAATATTCTCAGGATAAGCCACGCCTTGCGGCATCTCACGATACGCGCTGGCATCGGTGGCGTAAGCTATTTTATGGAGTGAATCGTTAAAAATTTTCATTATATGATGAGAGAAACTATCTGTTTTTTCCAAACAAATCGCTATGAGAACCTATATCAATTATTCAAATAATTAATCATATCCTGTAAATTCTTGGCGTTGAATGTCTTACCAGACCTTACATCTTCTATTGCCTTTTTGGTTTCTTCATTCGGTTCTTCGTCCTTCATGATTTTAAACAAGCCCGTAGCCTCAATAAAATCAACGATGGCTCTCGCCACCTTATTCCTCTTGTCGTAACCTAATGTTATAGTCGTCATAGCTTTACTTTTAATTTTTGCAAAAATAATATTATTTTCGAAAATTTTTCACTTTTTTCTTGACATATTAAAATAAAGTGTATTTTTGCAGTGTATTAGTTAGCTAATACAGTTAATAAGTAATCATACAACAAATATTTATAATATGATAAAAATCAATAACTTAGACTTTAGCTACAAAAACACGCAAGTCTTCAAAGACATCAATTTGGAGTTTCAAAAGGGTAACATCTACGGTCTTCTCGGCGAGAACGGAGTCGGCAAGACCACGCTTTTGAAAATTTTATGCGGCCTCCAGAGGCCTGACAGCGGCATCTGCACGATCGACAACATGATACCGTCGGACAGAAAGCCGGAGTTCCTTCAGAACGTTTATTTCCTTCCGGAAGAAGTGATCACGGAAGACACGACACCCGAAAAATACATCAAGAAAATCGGCGTTTTCTACCCGCGCTTCGACCTCCATCTTTTCTACAAGCTCGAAAAGGAGCTTGAAGTCGATCCGAAGAAGAAGTTCAACGCCCTTTCCTACGGCCAGAAGAAAAAGACCTTATTAGCCTGCGCCCTCTCGCTGCGCACCGATTATCTGTTTTTGGATGAGCCCACCAACGGCCTCGACATCCCCTCGAAGGCGCTTTTCAGGAAGGTCATCGCCAACTACTGCACCGACGAATCGACAATCATCATCTCGACGCATCAGGTGAAAGACGTTGAGAATCTGATAGATCCGATTGTCATCCTCGACAACGACGACGTGCTGCTCAATGCGAGCTTCAACGAAATCACAAAGAAAGTGTATTTTGAATACGGCCCCGAAAGACTGCCTTACGCGCTTTATTCGGAGATGCTGCCGGGCGGTTACATCAACGTGATGCCGAACAACGACGGCATCGAGAGCAACGTCAACATCGAGGCGCTTTTCAACGCGGTGATGAAAAACAAGGAGTTTTTTAAGGTAAACAGGTGATTAGGTGATTAAGGTATTTAGGTAAACAGGTATTTAGTTAATAACAGTATTATGAACAACACATTAGATTTCAATAGATTAGGAAAAGTCATCCGCAGGGATGCCATGAATTTCATCCCGAATTTCGGATGGTCGTTAGTTATTTTATGGGCCATTCCGGTGGTCATCTGGCTCACCAGTTTCACATTCATCAGCCAAGGCGTAGAAGTCGGCAGAATACAAATGTTAAGATTTTTATCCACGATAGCACTTATCGTCGCGCCAGCGAAGCTTTACAAAGACTGCAACGACCCGCGCAAAGGCATACAATACGCCATGATGCCGGCTTCGAGCTTGGAGAAATTCATCAGCATGTTCATTTTCTGCATCATCGTCACACCTATTATATATATGGTTGGTGCTGTCGCGCTCGACACCATCATGGCGGCCTACCCGGGCAAGAACCCTTACGACGGCTTCATTTTCAAGTTGCTTTTCAATGCTAAAGAACAGAGCAGAGAAATAGTGGAAGCGATGGGCAGCCAGTCGCTGATGTACGACGGATATTTAGATGATGTCAACAACATGTTTTCAGGATTCTTCCTTTATTTCTCAAAGATCATTTCGGTAATTCTGATATCGTCAATCTTCATGTTCGGCAACATGATTTTCAAAAAAAGAAAAACCAGCAAAATGATTGGTATTCTTGTACTTATCTTCATTTTCGCAATGATATTATTCATCAAATGGATCATTAACCACAAAGACCTCATGAATAACCTTTCAGATGAGGAACTTAACAGGGATATGCTGATTCACCTTATCAGGAAAGCCAATTACATCAGTTGGATGATTTCCATAATAATCTCCGCCGTCATGCTCGGCCTGACATATCGTAAAATCAAAACTCAAAAATATTGATCATGGACTTCAACGGACACAAACCGATTTACCTGCAAATCTGCGACCATCTCGACGAAAGGATTCTCAACGGCGAGTTCAGCAGCGGAGATAAAATCATGTCGGTCAGGGAGTTAGGCGCAGATCTCGGCGTAAACCCCAACACCGTCATGAGGTCGTTCGAGATTTTGCAGAATAAGGGAATCATCGCAAACAGACGCGGCATCGGCTTTTACGTCTGCGACGACGCAAAGGAGATGATTCTCGCCGAGCAGAAAAAAGAATTCATCGAAGAGGAGCTGCCGAAAATATTCAGGAAAATGGACCTTTTCGGAATAAGCATAGACGATTTGAAAAAATTTAAAAAATGAATCAAAGGAAATAATTTAAAACCACATCAAAATGAAAAAAATATTATTATCAACCATCATCTTATTGAGTTTCAGCATTTTGAAAGCTCAAGACGCTAATTTGGACATCAAGACCATCACTCTTGACAACGGCTTGAAGGTCGTGATGTGCGAAAACCATTCAGAGCCTATCGTCTATGGCAGCGTGCTCGTCCACGCCGGAAGCAAGAACGACCCCGAAGACGCCACCGGCATGGCGCATTATTTCGAGCATATCATGTTCAAGGGCACCGACAGGATCGGCACAACGAACTGGGAGGCGGAGAAAGTGTATCTCGACAGCATCGACATGATGTACGACAAGCTGCATGAGACTTCCGACAAGGCGGAGCGTGATTTGATCCAGAAGAAAATCAACGAGTTATCAATCGCCTCGACGGAATATGCCATCCCCAACGAGGTCGATGTCATCTTAACGAAGATGGGCGGCGAAGGCCTTAACGCCGGCACATCGTACGATTACACGGTCTATTACAACAACTTCCCTTCAAACCAGATCGGCAAGTGGATGGACGTGTACGCCGAGCGTTTCCGCAACCCTGTGTTCCGTCTTTTCCAGAGCGAACTCGAGACCGTCTATGAAGAGAAGAACATGTACGACGACAGCCCTGTCTCAAAATACAAGGAATACGTGTTCAAAGAAGCATTCGGCGACCATCCCTACGGCCGTCCGATTGTCGGCCTGACCGAACATCTGAAGAACCCGCAGACAAGCAGGATGCGCGAGTTCTACAACACATATTATGTGGCTAACAACATGACACTCATCCTTGTAGGCGACTTCAACACCGAAGAGGTCATCCCGATGGTGAAGGAGAAATTCGGCATCTGGAAGAGCGGCAAGCTGCCTGAAAAGAAAGAGTACAACATCCCGAAATACGACCGGAAGATTGTCAGGGAAGTGAAAATGACCCCGATAAAACTTGGCATCATAGTGTATAAAGGTGTGGAGCAAGGACATGAAGACATGACGGCCTTGAACCTGCTCTGCGAAATATTCAGCAACGGGGAGACAGGCGTCGCCGACAAAGACATGCTCGACGGCAACTATTTAGCCGCGATGATGGAGCCTCTCGGCCTTGAAGACGCCGGCGGCATCGTGCTGATCTACATACCGAAACTGCTTTTCCAGTCGCATGAGAAAGCCGAGGAATACATCTTCGCCTCCATCGACAAAATCAAGAAAGGCGAGTTCAGCGACGAGCTCTTTGAAGCCACGAAGACCGAATGGCTGAAATACAGGAAGAAGACGACAGAAGACATCAAGTCGTTGTCAAACCTCATCCTCGGACTTGAGACGGAAGGCATCACATACGAGGAATTTCTCGCCGAGACAGAGAAGATCCAGAACATGACAAAGGAGGAATTAGTCGCGATAGCTAACAAATATCTCAACGACAATTACATTGACGTCCGCTCAAGAATGGGCTTCCCGAAGAAAGACAAAGTAGGCAAGCCGAACTGGAAACCTATCGAGGCGAAGAACACGGAGGCGAAGTCGGATTTCGCCAAAATGATTGAGGCAGAGGAAGTTCCGGAAGTGAAGCCGCAAGTCATCGAATTCGGCAAAGACGTTGAGATCACCAAGGCCAACGACGCCTTCACGATGATTTCGACCAAAAACCCGCACAACGACATCTTCAACCTGAACATCACCTACAATTACGGTGAGCTTGACGACGCCGAGCTTGAAAGAGCAATCAGCTATCTTGAGCTGCAAGGTTCAGAGTCAAAGACTTACGAAGAGATTCAACTTGAGTTCTCAAAGCTCGCCGCGATGATGTACATTTCTTCACACGAAAGCGGCACGATGTTGAGAATTGAAGGCTACGAGAAAGACTTGGACGCGATCCTCGCGCTCTGCGAAGAGAAGATCTTCAGCCCGGCCAACGACGAGAAGAAGAAAGACCTCTTGACTGAAGCTGAACTGATGAACAAGAAAAACGAGAAAGAAGACGCAGCGACCTGGGGTTCGGCGGTTTACAACTATGCCTTATACGGCGAGAACTCACCGTTCCTATCGAAGATGCCTGTCAAGGATTGGGCGAAACGCAGCGGCGAAGAGCTTCTAAATGAAGTCAAGGCCATCTTCAACTACAACGGAGAGATCACTTTTGTCGGAAACACTGACAATCAGGAGGTTATCGGTCTTCTGAAAAAACACAACCTCATAAAAGACGATGCTGTCAAAGCCGAAAAGAAATACCGCGTTGAGAAGAAATATTCCGAGAATCAGATTTTCCTGGCTCACAGCAAGAAGTTCAGGCAGAGCAACATCTACATGTACGTCGCAGGCAACACGCTTGACAAGAAAGAGAAAGCCACCGCCAACGTCTTCAACAAATATTTCGGGACTGACATGTACTCCATTGTCTTCCAGGAGATCAGGGAGTTCCGCTCGTTAGGTTACAGCGCATACGGCTATTACACGCAAGACCATCTTAACAGGAAGCCAGGCTACCTTTACACCTACCTCGGCACGCAGTCGGACAAGACCGTCGAGGGCATCGAGGCGTTGCGCGGCCTGATCACAGACATGCCTGAACGCATCGAGAAGTTCAACGCCTCGAAAGACGCCCTGATACTTTCGAGAGCCGCCGACTACATCAGCTTCCGCAACATTCCGAGAACTGTCAGCAACTGGCTTGAACAAGGCTACGACCACGACCCGAGAATTGAAATCACAGACATGATCAGAAACGTTGAATACCAGGATGTTTATGATTTCTACAAGAAGAACGTCGCCGACAGACCTATTGTCATCATGATGTCGGGGAACAAGAAAAAGATTGACATGAAGGCGTTGGAGAAGTTCGGGAAGGTGAAGGAGCTGAAATACGAAGACATTTTCAGGTAGAGACCGCGTAGATTTTCACCACGAATTTCACGAATCATACGAATTTCACGAATCTTTCTATTTCTCTTTGCCTTGTGAAAGATTTGCCATCGGCATAACCGGCGTACAGACGGGCAGCTATCTGCCCGTCTCATTCGTCCAGACGCGCTGCGGCGCGTCTCTACCCATCGGACAATCTCGGTCTGACAACCATAAAATTAAAACCTGCGGATTACAAACCCTCGGCGTAACAAACGTACAGACGGGCCGCCGCCCGTCTCAAAAACCGCCCTGGCTCCGCAGCTTACAAGATGGACGGATTAGCCGACTGTTTACTGGGAGACCACGAGGCGGAAGCCGAGGTAGTAGTCGCGGTAGCCGGGCGCGTTGCCGTCGCGATGAGACACGCGACAGAAAAACGAGTACGTGTTCCAACCGCCACCACGGATCACGCGGTAAGAGCCCGATGACGGCCCCTGTGGGTTCGTCTGAGAACCGCTCCCGTAGCTGCCTTCCCAGTCCTGACACCACTCCCACACGTTACCGCTCATGTCGTATATCCCGAGCTCGTTCGGCGTCTTCGTGCCTACAGGGTGAGGCTTTTTACCGCTGTTGTCTTCGTACCACGCCACTACGTTTATGCTGTTGCTCCCGCTGTACTTGTAGCCTCTGCTCCTGCTCCCGCCGCGGGCGGCGTACTCCCATTCAGCCTCCGTAGGCAGACGGAAGTTTCTTCCCGTCAGTTGGTTCAGCTTCCTGATGAAGTTGTAGCAGTCGTCCCAGCTCACCTTCTCCACAGGAAGTTTGCTCCCCTTGAAACTGCTCGGGTTGCTCCCCATCACCGCCTCCCAAAGCTCCTGAGTAACCTCGAACTTCCCGATGTAGTAGTCGCCCAATGTAACGCTGTGAGCCGGCTTCTCGTAATCCCATGCGTCGCTCCACTGCTCCGAGGTCGCGCCCATGGTGAACGTGCCGCCCTTTACGGCTACCATCTCGAACGTCACACCGTTAACGGTGAAGGTCTTGTTGTCAGAAAACGCTAACCGCACCGAGCTGTCGCCGCCGGTCTGCGCGACGGTTACGGTCTTCTCAACAGCTTTAGGGGCTTTAGAGTCATTAGGGTCGGTAGAATTCCTCACGGCTTTAATGTTGTGGCTGCCGAACGAAAGCGTGGCGGTCAGAGGGCTTACGCCGAGATAGTTGCCGTCGGCGTAAATCTGGTCGCCCTGCCGGTCGGTGGTGATGCTTATCTCACGCCCAGTCTGCAGCTTCTCGTTTATGGCCAGGAGGTTCGTCTCGTCAAGGGTTATGGTTTTAGTAACCGTGGCGCAGCCGCTCTTCTCGAGACGCAGCTCGTGGGTGCCTATCAGGATGTCGCTTATTATTGCGGGTGTCTCGCCGCGCCGCACGCCGTCGATGATGATGGCGGCCTCCATCGGGTCGCTGTTTACGTCAAGAGTGCCGTAGATCGGGGTCGGGTTTGGTATGCTTACATCCTCGTCCTTGCCGAGTGTAAGGGTCACGTTCTTGAACGAGGAGCGGTGCGATGCCTTGCGCGCCTCGAAGGTGTGCCCTCCGTCGGAGAGGCGGCCCGTCCAGCGGCCCTTGCCCTTCAGCTCGTTGTCGATGTAAATATCAGAGCCGGAATCTGTTGATACCGTCACGTTCACGAAGTTGGCCGCGAGTGCGACGGCGGCCTGCGTGGTGTTGCCGTCGGTCACGGTGACGGTCTTCTCTGTCGGCGAGTACATCTCCTTCATCACCCTTATCTTATGTTCGCCGCTGGCGATGCGGTCGGTCTTGAGCGGTGTCGTGCCTGCGATGTTGCCGTCTATAAGCACCGTCGCGCCGCTTTCGGGTGTGGAGGTGATGTTGATGTAGCCGAACGCCGGGCGCAGGGTTCTCTCCACCTTCACCTTCTCGCCTTCGGTTATCGCGGCCTCGCCGCTCTCGGTGTGGTAGAGGCTGCACTCGATGCGCCAGCGATGCCTCTCACCCACCTTGCACGACTTCGAGACGCTGCCCGTGCCGATGAAAACGTCATCGATGTAAATCATCGCATTCTGCTGGTCAGCCTTCACAATCAGGTAGTTGTACTGCGTCTTCTCCGGCGTTGGCGGTGTCACTGCCACGGCTTTCAGAATCACCTTATATGTATGCAACTCCTGCACTGCGTCGGGCAGGTATTTGGTGAAGTGCAGTTCGTAGCTGCCGAGTTCGGCGTGTTTCACACGCAGCACCTTGATGTTCGGCGACACCCACACCCATATCTCGCCGTCCTGGAGCGACTTCTCCACAACCTCCGAGCCGAAGTCGGGCGCGAAATAGAAGCCGTCGCGTTTCTCCGGGGCGATGCCCTGAGTGGCGAAGCGAAGCACCGCGCACTGGCGGTCCATCCCGTCCTTCTTGATGTAAGTGCGCGCCGTCATGTCGGTCGGCAGGTGCTCCACGCTCTCAACGATATAGTCCTGGGCCGAGAGCAAAACCGGGGACATCAGAAGCATCAGTATGCATAAAAGTTTCTTCATCGCATCAGAATATTTCATTTGTGAGGCATTTTTTCACTCAATTTTTTCAAGCTGCAAATATATGAATTTTAACAATAGAGTAAATGATATAAGAAAATTAGTCCCCAAAAATTATTTCACGCAGATGCCGAGCAATCTAATAAATTCATTATCAATTAAAAATTGCTTCGATTGAGAAACTTTGAGACAAATTTTCAATGATGACATTTTTCGTTATTTTTTTCAATGCGGTTGCATTTTTTTTGTATTTTTGCCCTTTGAATTATAAACGCTAAAAATGATAACATGAAAAAAATATTGACATTTCTATTGATTATCACAGGATTAAACTGTTTTGCACAAGTTGAGTCTGATTATGAAAAATTCCTCAGGGAACAGAAGGAAGGATTGGAACAGATAAAGCGGAATGACGAGGCTGCCATTCAAGAAATGAACAAGCAATACGAAGATTACGTCAAGGCCGAGAAGGAGGCGTATGCGAAGTTCGTCAAGGAGATGACCGCCAAATGGGGTGAAGGCAACGTGGCCGAAAGCACCAACAAAGACTGGGTCGAGTATTCTGACAACGGTGATTCAAGAAGCATTGTTGATTTTGAAAACGGCAAGGCGACTGTGGAGATGGTCGCAGATCCTGGCAAAGCCGTTGACAAAAAAGAGCTCACAAAGAAAGTCAAGATATTGATTCTCAATAAAGGCAAGAGCAAGGATTACGATTCATCCGTTGAAAAAGCCGTGCCGTTGAGCGATGTGCCCGTCTTGCAGAACCAGGTCGTCACGCCGTCGGGTGTGGCCGTTGACGAGAAAAACATCGACGCGGCCGTGAAGGAAATCGTTGACGCCGCGGAAGTTAAAGTGACTACTGTCACCGACCCCGACGGGAAACAGCACCAGATCGCATCCGTCTCCTTTGACCTCATCCCCGACCACATCAGAGTACGCGCCGAGAAGTTCGCCGACAACGTGAACATCTACTGCAATCAATTCAAGGTGGAGCCTTCGCTGACATACGCGGTGATGCAGACGGAGTCGTCGTTCAACCCGAAGGCGAAGTCACGCGTCCCAGCCTACGGTCTGATGCAAATCGTGCCGTCGTCAGCGGGCGCCGACTGCGCACAGAGCCTCAAGAAAAACTTCAGGAAACCGACCGCCAACTATCTCTACAACCCGAAAAACAACATCGAGATGGGAGTTCATTACCTCAGCCTGTTGAGAGACAGATACTTCAAAGATGTCACCGACAAAAAGAAACAGGAGCTTTGTATCATCGCCTCGTATAACACCGGCGCCGGCAACGTGGCACGCGCCCTCCGCGGCGACACAAACATCAAAAAAGCGATTCCGAAAATCAACGAGATGACATACGACGAACTATTTTCATTCTTCAAAAAACATCTCCATAAAGAGACACAAAACTACATCACAAATGTCACGGAAAGGACAGAGAATTTCAGAAAATGGATTAAATAACGCCGAAAATCACAGACAAATATGGAAATAAATTTCAAGACAATCATCACGTTTCTTGTGATATTCGCCATCGGCGGATTCTGGATGACAAAATGCACACACGGCGGCATTGAAAACGCAAGCAAACCTGACAAAGAAGAGATAAAAAGCCTGTACAAAAGCTATTCCTTCAAAGCGATAAAAAACGCATGGATGAGCATTGACGACGTGGCCGAGATACTCCGCACAGAGGCCATACAGGAAGCGGACAAAGCCGCGAAAGACAAGAAATCCGGCGATTCCAAAAAGAAAGAAACGAAAGTGAAAAGCATGTTCTACTACAAACTCACGGCCGTCGTCGGCAACCACGACCACATGCCGTCGGCCGACCGAGAGACCATTCTCATTTCATTCATATCGGCGTTGTTCATACTCATCTTCCTGATAACATCAGGGATTTTCATGAAGGTGCATTCTGTCAAAGACATTTCTTTCAACAACTTCGGTTTCAACTTTAAAAATAAGGAGAAATAGCCATGGCGACATACAAGAAAGATACAGCGGTGACATTCACGCATGAAGAAGAAAGGCGTTTCCGTGACTTGATGAACAACATGGCCAAGAGCGTCGAAGGCTATACCAACAGGAAAATCGGCGACAGCCTGAAGATTGTCAGCGTTTACGATACTCCGATATACCAGTTGGTGCTTAAAACTCAAAATGATACGAGGACGACGCGTTCGGGTTACGAACGTTATTCCGGCCAAATGATTCCGCAGCGCACCGTCTTCAGCGAGAAGGACTTCAACAAATGGGACATCTGCGACGCGCCGAAGCCGTACCGAAACACCAATATGTCGTTTTACGTGAACGGCTCGAAACATGTCGAGAATTGCCCTACATGCAACTCAAGCGGTGTCGTTGCGTGCAACCACTGTAACGGGAGCGGTTCTGTGAGATGCAGCAAATGCGGCGGAAGCGGCACTGAATATCACGAGAAACTCGTGAAAGAGACGTGTCCGTCATGCCACGGCACCGGCGGCACCAAGACCGTGGAGCAAGGCACCGGCCGCGAACTGAGCAGAAACTGCTGCTACCGATGCGGCGGCAACGGATACGTGAACGTGAAACGCCAGATTCCAAGCACCTGCTCATCGTGCGGCGGAAGCGGACGTAAAACCTGCGGCACATGCAACGGAAGCGGCCGACTCACCTGCCAGACGTGCGGCGGCAACGGCAAGGTGGTCTATTACCTGGCCGTTGACCAGAACGCATCTGTCAAACACGACATCAAATTCATAATGACCGGCGACCTGCCTTCGGATGAGAAAGAAAAATATGTGGAAGCCTTCGACAGAAACGATGGCACGCTGATTTTCCAGCACGGCAACAACGGCACCGCATTCGACCCGAAAGTCATTGATAACCAAGACTTCATGTCCGAAATATTACAGAAGATGTCGAAAGACCTCGTCAATAATGCAAGCAACAGAATAATTTACAACGAATTCCTGATATACGAATTTTCAGCCCTGACCGTGACTTATCGCGTTGACGGAAAGGATTATTCGTGCATGTTGCAAGGCGACTCATGGGATGTCTTCACCGTGACATCGCCAATCTCCGATTTCATGGACGAACTGAAGGAGAAAGTCATAAGTCTCACCAGAACAAGACGTTATGGCAGCGCATGGACTGTAATGAAACGAATCCTGAAATTCCCGCAGGCCAGCGAGAACGAGCGGAAAGTGAAAGAAGAACTCGAAGATGCCATGAAGAGATCCACGAAACTCGGCGTCAGGTTCGCCTACCTCGCTTTCGTCCTTGCAATCTTGCCCATGCTGCTCCACTATTTCCGGAACTACGAGCTGCTCTCGCCGTGGGCGCATTGGATCGTTGACAAGCTGAACGTCAGAACCGGGATCGGAGTTTTGTTCTACCTCATATTCAATGCGATATGCTTATTTGTGATAGAGTTGCCGAAATTCACTTACCTGCGTGAGAAGATGCCGTCGCGCTTCCTGCTCGGATTCTGTCACGGCATTGTGTGTCAAGTATTTATACTTCTCGGATTTATCTTCCTCGACTGGGTTGGCATAATTCCAATCCTTGATCTGATAACGTATGTTGCATTGTATTTATTTGTACTTGCCATCATTCTTTTGGTGCATTTATGCAAATGGATTATCGGACTGTTTTAATTAATTGAAAAATGGAAGAAGAGTTTATTGATGAAAATGACGACATTTATTACAATGACGACAAATTCATTGCAATAATCAAGACTGACGGCAGCGCGGAGATAATCGAATTTGACGTTGAGTATTGGGACGAATTGCCGGAATACATCGCCGCAAAACGACTTGATGCAGTGCGCGTCGTGCCGCTGTACGACATCGCAGAGGAACTCGGTCTTGACGACCACATCACAGGCTGGGTTGACGACCGCGGACTCATGAAAAATCTTGACGAAAACCCTGTCGGATGCAAGATTTATCCGGGTACGATTGCCGGCGACATGATTCTTACTTTGGAGGATGATGAATACAAACCGAAGAGTTTCAACGACTTGGATATAATATATAGTGTCTTGAACAAACTCGGTGTGACAGAAATCGAAGAGAATCTTGATGATGAATACGATGAAGAAGACGGCAGGTTTGATGCCTGGTGTTGATTTTTTTCAAAAATTATGTAACATTTTGATATTTTTTGGTACTATCAGATAAAAAATTTTAAATATGAGACGAATCATTTCAACAGCATTATTTATGATGGCTCTGGTTCTGACACCATCATTCGCGAAAGCGCAAAACAACGACACTTTCAAAAAGCATACATTGAAAAGTGCGGAGAACACAAACACATCCAAAGAGCAGAAGGTTGACAGGAAAGCAAAGCAAGCTCCTGTGAGACAGGCAGTTAAAGAAGAAGTCAAGCCTCAGTCCAAGGTGAATCCGACAGCGAAAAAGCCATCCAATGAATTGGTGATAATAAACCCATGTAAGGATTGGCTCGATTTCGAGTTCATCGAATTGGCGGGAAGCACCAGCGAGCAGACATTGTCATTGACATTCAATTTCACAAACCGCAATGTCAACGAGCGTATGTATGTCGGTTACAACATTTTAGCCTACGATGACAACGGCGGTGAGCACAAATGCTATGGCGGCAAATATTTCGACACAAAAACGGACGTGATGATAAGCCACACGATTGAAATTCCCGGAAAGGTCTTGCCGTCGAAGGTTAAAAAACTGGCTCATGTCAGTTTCAAAATCGGCGACTGTGAGATTGAGATGCGGAACGTGCCGATTGAATGGAGATAGGAAGAGCGGTCAGAACGGTCAGACGTCACGCCCGCACAACACGGCATTTTACAGAACGTCTTTCAGTGTTATCAGGTCTTCGATGTCGGTTCTGCCGGGCTGCCATGTCCTGACATGGATTATCGGCAGTTCCTCACGGAGGTCAACCATGAGGAAAAGATAGCCGTCGTCGTTGTAATTGTTTGAATGATAATACTGTTTGACCTGAACGCCGAAGACCTCTTCATCTTCACCGGCTGCGCGGCGCACGTCGATGTCGGTGAAATGAATATTGATATAGCTCTTGTTCCGAAACTGTTTCCCCAAATCCTGAATATACTGCGCCTTCGTTTTTTTGGTGCGTTCAACCTTTGTGTTGTTGCCGTAAAGCACTCCGTCTTGCATAACCGGTTTGGTCTCAACGATATGGCCCACGATTATCAAAGCGTCGTCGGAGAAGATTTTGTCGAGATATTCAAGTTGTTTGAACGCATAAGCCGTCTGATAATCCTCAAGGAAATTTATCAGCACAAGGCGTGAGTCAATCTTCCAGTTCTTGTTGTCCCAAATGCCTTTTTCGGCGGTGTCCGACAGTCTGAACGCTATCGAGGTCACCTTTTTCGTTTCCTTGTTGAAACGGAAAATCACATCTCGGGTAAATGACATATTGTTGAAACCGAACCGCATCGGAAGACTCCGGCATATCACTTCACCATTGAAAGCCAGCATCTTATAATCCGGCGTACCGATTACTGATGCCACGCCGTAGCCTTTCAGTTTCATGAAACATTCGTAACCTTCAGGCGAAAAAAGACCACGCACCGACTCATATTCACCAAGGCGTATGGCGTTTTCTATTGATTTCATGTTTTTCAGATAGACATCATCGCTGACCGTATATCTCTCAATGGAATTGTCATCTCCGTCCCCGGCCTTGACTTTCGGATTCTTCTCAGGCTCTTCCTTCTTCATACGTTCCTTGCTGCGGCTGCTGATGGTCTTGTTGGTCTTGCTGAAGCCGACTTTCTTCCGCAGGAATTTGATCATGGCGTATGCCGCCGGCTCTTCAAACTCCACATCGTCGTACGACATATCAACCTCGACGTCGATGTCTTTCACCGCATCTTCATTTTTAAACAGTTCCACTGCCGCTCTGCCGTTCGACACGTTGCAAGTCTGGTTGAAGCGTCCGTTGTTGTATTTAAAGGTCATGTTACTGATTGGGATGCCGCCCATTGTTGAGACAAGAAGCTCGACGTTGACCTTGTCGTCGGTCTCATTCCAGTTTTTGACATTGAACCTCACCGAGCCGAGTATCCCATCGTCGCCGTCAATCTTGTTCGACAGCCATTTCATCATCTTCACCTCATGCGATGTCTCTTCATCTCTGACAGTCAAGCCGTTGCCATCAGGATGAGAGCAGCATAGCATCATAGCGATGTAGTAATATCGCAAGGCGTCGCCCACGTTTTCCTTTTCCATCGCACCGTCGGCCATACGGATGTAATAGTCGATGTCATTTTTCCTTTCGGCGCACGACTCTCGGAACGAAGCCTTGCTGACGTATGCAAAGACACTATTTACCGTACCCGACTTCAGTGTCAGATATTGGATGTTTTGTTCGATGAAAGGTCTGAAGGTCTCGAAAACGCAGTTCATCATGCGGGTGTTGTCGTTGCCGATTGTCACAATATTCGGTTTGTAATTCTTCTTGACACTCTCTAACAACCCTGTGATGGCATCGTCTTCGGCATCTTCGATAGTCTCAAAATCACCGTCGCCTTGATACCAATAGCAGCATGTGTCTTCCTTAATCCGTTCAGATTCAGCGATATTCGATTTATATACCTGCGAACACGAAACAATTGAAATATTCAATAATATTGATAAAAGCAATAATTTTCTCATGAGATGATTTTTCGAAATATTAGTTTATTTAATGGGAAACCTACAAATTGCGAATGACTTCAACTGGCAGTGTGGTCATTTTTGCAATGTCTTCGACAGACAGCCCCGCTTTTTTCAACGCCTTTGCTGAAGCTACAAGAGCCTGATACTTCTCA
>JAUNNU010000152.1 GCA_030537295.1 Bacteroidia bacterium | reverse complement strand
GGGGTTTCAATGGTTTCAGGGGTTTCAGGGAATCGTTTTCCGGAAGATTAATGACATTAATCGACTTTAACGACATTAAAATAATTCAAAAATATTAACCTAAAATAAAAAAGATGAAGACAGAAATCAGCAAAAAGATGAGCTATGAAGCTCCAAGAATCGAAGCCGCGGGCTTCGTCACAGAGAACGGTTACGCCGCGAGTGAGCCGGTCATGAGTACAAGCGCGAAGATCACGATGGCGGAAGGCGGTCTCTAAGATTCAAAGATTCAAGGATTTAAAAATTCAAATTATTAAAAAATGAAAAAATTTAGTTTAATTATTTCAATGTTGGCATTGGTGATGGGACTGTCACAGTGCCAGAAGAGGCCGAATGCGCCGGTATTTGGCGGTGGTTATGGTGAAAGACAGGCTATCGTTTTTTCGGTTGATGGCAGCAATGGTACAAAAGGTGCTTTTGACCAAGTTGGTGACGCATTGAATTATAAGTGGAACGCCAGCGATGTTTTGTACGTCTATGGTCTCGGATCGGATGGAAAAGGAGCTGGTTTCGCTGGCACATTGACAACTTCTGAAGAAGATATTACCGGAAGTTATTCTGCCAAGTTCAAAGGTGTTGTAACAATACCGGCAAATAGCGTGAAATTACGTTTCGTACACTACGGAAGTGGAGTCAATGTTACACCGTCAGGTGTGGCAAACATTGATTTGTCTTCTCAAGATGGTTCGCTCGAATCAATATCCAACAAAGTTATTGCGGTGAGTGACAAAACTATTGAACCAAGTGGTGTTTATGTATGCGAGGACCTTGCAGTTCAATTTGCAGCTGCAAAATTTGATCTGAGCTATTTTGGCAAATGCGACATTGTAATTGCTGGTGTGCCGCAAAATGCAATCAGTGTGTCTGAAAATGGTGATATCACATGTGTTGCCGCCTCAAGTGAGAATACAACTCTTACGGGGGTGACATCTGCATCAAATGCTTATTATGTCGCTTTTGCCACAGGCAGCATTGCGGAAGAGAAAGAGCTTGAACTCGTCCTCACAGGTAACAATTATTACAGGGAGAAAGTTGTCAACCTGACATCTGGTGTGTTTTATAGTGACAATGCAAAAAGTATTACAATTGTGCCTGACTATGCTGATTTATCACTCCCTTCGGGATATAAATGGGCTTCGTGCAATGTCTATGCCGACAGACCGGAAAATGAAGGCGGACACTATCAATGGGCTTCTAAAGAAGTTTATGAAGAGGAAATTAGCAACTGGCCGGATTACTGTTGGGGTAACGGTAAGTATTTCAATTCAGAAAACAAAAATATTTTCACAAAATATCATGGTGGCAATGAAGAATACGTTGCACCAGGCTCTACTTTGGATGACTTCAGGGGAATACAGGATGATGATGATATAGCTAAAGAGGTCTTGAAAAATGGTTGGGAAATTCCGGCAATGGCAGATTTTAATGAGTTAGTGAATGGATGTTATCTCATTTATACGGCTGATTATCACGATTCTGGTAAGGACGGTTACATTGTATATGCTGCCAAAGATGCTTCTCATAAAGGTTTGTGGACAGATGCTAACGGAATTACTAAAAGATATGGGTCTGATGGTCAAGTTGATACCCCTGAAGGATATTCAACTGATGACACACATATTTTCATGCCACTCGCACGTGGAGTGACTGAAGACGGTGGCAGCCCTATGAGAGGCGTTTACTGGTCTGTTGATATGGCGGAAAAAGACAGCGGTTTATATCCGGAGAGTGCTCGTTGTCTTTGGATAAATCTGACAAAATTAGTGCCTGACCATTATAGTTACAGATACGCTGCTTATACAATCCGTGCCATAAACAAAGGACTGTAATATCGATTGAAAATAAAATTTGTAAACCGGATGCATTTGCGTAATGCATCTGGTTTATATGTTAAGGTTTAGGCCGGATTGGCTGTGTGAATTATGATTGTCGATTAAAATGAAAAAATGAAGAAAAATCTTTTTACTATAGTTCTTCTTGTGCTTGCGTTTCAGCAATGCAGAAAACCTGTTCTGATGGATTACAATGGACTTGGCGGTAAGCAAACGATTTCTTTTACATCTGCTGGAGGCGGAGATGAAAAAGGTGATTTTATTGAAGATGGAAACATGAAATATAAATGGAATAGAAAAGACGTGCTGTTTGTCTATGGTCTTGACAGTGGTAAAAATGGTGTCGGGTATGCAGGCGCACTGATAACAGATGACAATCATATTTATCTTGATGGATATAAAGCCACTTTTGAAGGCGAGTTGGAGGTGCCGGAGGGAACAAAAATATTGCGTTTTGTGCATTATGGCAACGAAGGGAATGTCGTAACATCAGGTGCTGGCGTTGGTGCTGCCTATGTTGACTTGTCGATACAAGATGGAAGTATTGATGCTTTGTCAGACATGGTCGTATCATATTGCGATTTGCCTTATGTGGAAAATCAAAAGAAATATGAAGGCAGATTGATGTTGACATGTTTTGCGATTATAAGATTTAATTTCTCTGATTATGCAGGATATTGTACCGACATAAATCTTGCTGGTGTGCCTTATAACGCAATTCAAGTGACAGAAATGGGCGATATAACTTTTGTCAGCTCTTCAAGTACAAATATCAGGCTACGTTATGCTGCTGGACAAACTGCATATAATGTTGCCATTCCGTTTGATAGCCCGACAGAGAAGAAGAAATTTGCTTTTGACTTTACCGGAGGTGACTATTCTACAATAGGAGATATAGAATTGTGTTCAAACAAATATTATCATGGAAGTTCAAAGACCGGGGCACCTGGTATCATGATAAAGCGTCAATGTGCAAATCTTGGTCTTCCCTCCGGAAAAAGATGGATGCTTTGGAATGTCGGGGCCAATGACCCTAAAGAAGGTGGCAATCAGTATCAATGGGCTTCTACAGTACCTTGGATTGAATCAACAAGCAATTGGAATACATACTGTTGGGGTAACGGTGAGTTTTTTAAATCAGACAACAAAGACATTTTCAAGAAATATCATGGTGGCATAGACGGATATGTTGCACCAGGCTCTACTTTGGATGACTTCACGAGAATACAGGATGATGATGATGCCGCCAAACAGACTTTTGGAGATGTTTGGTCTGTACCCTCAAAAAATGATTTTCAGGAACTGAGGGATAATTGTTATTGGGAAATATATGGAAGCGGAGACAACTGGGGATATATAGTCTATAAAACACAAAATCATAAAGGATGGTGGACGTATGATGGCGGAACAGAGGACAAAAGCGGAAATAGCCAAACCAAACCGAATTATGCTGAAGACGACAAGTCGCTCACCCGCATTTATTTATGCGCAAAGAGTGGAATAATAGAAAGATCGAAATATTCCGGTTATGGTGCATATTGGACCGCGGATATGGTAGTCGGTTATCCAGAAGGTGCTTGGGTTTTTTTATTCAATCATTATAATACGTTAGGATTTAAAAATGTTTATCGGTATGCTGCATATACCATCCGTGCTGTTACTGATGCGCCGCCGACAGATGGTGTCGGCACCGTCTCACCATTCGGCTCTGGCAACTGGTAGCAATATTGGCGTTGAATATTGAGATTAAGGAAGGGCTGGCGCAATACGTGTTGCACCAGCCTTTTTTCAGATATTTTCAAACTTTATAGACTTTACGAACTTCAACTGATCCGTAATGTAAAAAACATATTTTTTTTGTTTTGTCTGATGGAAAAAATTGTATATTTGCACCTTGAATTTCCATCCTATTGGAATGATTATTAATGTTTAACAAAAAAATTGAATAACATGGAACTGTTATCATTCAACGCGACAGGCGACGAGATGGTTGAAGTGACCAACACGCTCGTCAATGTGGCAAGCAAGTATGACAATTGCGAACAGCTCGCCAAAGTCATCGGAGACATCAGATGCCAGTGTGACATCCTTGTGGATGTGAACACCAAAGTCCTCTACGACCACAACCTCAACCAGCTCTCCGGGAATCTCAACAAGCACATCATCTACCTGAAGAAAATCGTCGAGTGCCACCTCAGTTCGACCGATCCGGCGCTCAAGGAGGCCGCGGTCACGGCCAAGGCTGTGATTGACGCCAACAGGCATGTCACGACGGTAGGCAGGTTGAAGAAGACGGGGGCCGTCCCGGCTCTCCTAAAGGATCTTCAGGACGAGAAGATACTGTCGGCAGCCTCGAAACTACAGGGGATGACAGAGTGCATAGCAGCCATAGAGGCAGCCTACGACACGCTCGTGACCGAGATGCGTTCTGACACGAGCCAGATCATCGCCTCAAAGGAAGTGAAGCCGTCGGCTGTAAAGAAAGAACTGATAAAGACGGTGAACGAGCAATTTCTGGTGATGCTCGCAGCCCTTGCGCTCATGGAGGGTGAAAGATACAAAGAGGAATACGAGGAGGTGTGCGGCATCATCGCCGATTTCAACGGCAAGGTGAACGCACGCTATAGGGCGAAGAGGCAGGCTGCAAACAAGAAATAGCAACCGGCATGACTTCGCGGTTTGCGATGCGGCACGAAATGTCGGCCAACTGATGTCTTCAGTTTATACAGAAACTGAAAAAGTCGGTTGGCCGATGTTTTCAGTTTATGAA
>JAUNNU010000151.1 GCA_030537295.1 Bacteroidia bacterium | reverse complement strand
CCTGTATTGACAGAACGTCAGAAAGCAATTCTTAATATTATTTCAGAAGATAACAATGTTACACTTTATTCAATGGCAAATGTTTTGTCACTTGGAACAACAACCATAAAACGTGAACTTCAGACATTGAAAAACTTTGGATTACTAAAGCGTGCCGGTTCCGATAAGACCGGCCACTGGGAAATAATAAAATAACAATATCATGCGCAACTTCGACTATCTGAAAGAGTTTCCTTATCTCGTCGAGCTTCATGGCTATTGCCACGCCGCCGAGGAGACGCAGTTCTGCAAACCGAAAGACTCGGCTCACAAGTCGAGGCAGGCATTGGAATGGATAGTGAGGACGGTTTATGAACTGAAAGGCGTTAAGATAACAAAGGAAATGACGCTGTTCACGCTCATGGACGGAACGCCGTTCCGTGAGTTCATCGATGACGACCGCCTGATGATGGGCGCGAACTACATACGTCGCTGCGGCAACAACGGCACTCATGTAGGCAAGGAAGTGTCAAGAAGACAGTCGTTCTTCACTCTGCTAAACCTTTACAACCTCGTCGGGGCGGTGTTGGTGAAGCTGCGCGTTGTGGAGAGTTTTGCTCCGTTCGACAACAGACTGATTCCGCACGAGCAGGATATATACGTCGAGCCGAAGCCACATCCGAAAGAGACGGATGACTTTATAGACACACATTCCGACACCATAAAGAAGCCGTCGCCGATGCCCAAACTCAACTGGGGCGACATCAGCGAAGCTGACACAAGGAAATACTTCATCGACATAATTCTTGACGAAGCCGGATGGGGAGTCGTTGAGACTGAAGGCTCGATTGTTCCGGGCAAGGCTTGCATAGAAATCGAGGTGAAAGGTATGCCGAACGACGCCAAGACCGGTTACGCCGACTACGTGCTTTTCGGGAAGAACGGGAAGCCGCTCGCCGTGGTGGAAGCCAAACGCACCAGCAAAGACCCGTCCGCGGGCAAGCACCAGGCGGAACTTTACGCCGACTGCCTTGAAAAGCAATATGGTCAGCGTCCTGTGATTTATTACACCAACGGCTATCATACATTTGTGATTGACGGCCTCGGCTATCCGTCGCGCGAAGTCCTCGGCTACCACACCGAAAAAGAACTTGAACTGCTGATTCAGAAACGCGGAAGGAAAGATATTTCAGACATGTCGGCCAACGACAACATTACAGACCGATACTATCAGAAGACAGCGATAAAAGCCGTATGCGAGCACTTCAACAATCTGCACAGGAAAGCGTTGCTGGTGATGGCGACAGGGACGGGCAAGACGCGTGTGGCGGTGTCGCTCGTTGACGTGCTGATGCGCAACGGCTGGGTGAAAAACATGCTTTTCCTTGCCGACAGGACCGAACTCGTGAACCAGGCGAAGAAAGCGTTTTCGGCACTGCTTCCGAGCATGACGGTGTGTGTGCTGTCGGACCACAAGACAAAAGAGGAAGACAAAGACCTTGACGCAAGACTGATGTTCAGCACATACCAGACGATGATGGGTCGCTTGGACAGCGATGACAAAGAGTTTTCCATCGGACGTTTCGACCTCGTGATAATAGACGAGGCGCACCGAAGCATTTTCGGCAAATACTACGCGATAATAAAATACTTCGACTCTATGACGGTCGGCTTGACCGCCACTCCGCGCGACGAGGTTGACAGAAGCACATACGACATCTTTGAGATGGAACAGGGCGAGCCCAACTACTCCTACGAATTGGATGAAGCGGTTGAAGACAGGTTCCTCGTCCCATACCACGGTTTCAAACGCTGTTCGCAAATCATCGACAACGGCATAACATACGCCGATTTGTCGGACTCGGAGAAAAAACAGCTTGACCCAGTGTGGGAATATGAGAAGGCGAAAAAGGCGCTTGACCCATATTCAGAATACAGCCGCGACATACGGAGCAACGAGATTTTCAAGTACATATACAACATCGACACCATCGACCAGATGCTTCAGGACCTGATGGATAACGGTCTGAAAGTGAGCAGCGGCGACCGTATCGGCAAGACTATAATCTTCGCCGCCAACAGCAGACATGCGAGAATGATTGTCGAGCGTTTCGAGAAACTATATCCACAGTTCGGCGGCGGGTTCTGTGTTCAGATTGACTACACGGTGAACTACGGCAACGACCTTATCGAGAAATTCAGGACGCGCAACATCGAGCCGCAGATTGCGGTGTCGGTTGACATGCTCGACACCGGCGTTGACATTCCGGATGCGCTCAACCTTGTTTTCTTCAAGGTGGTGAAGTCGAAGATAAAGTTCATGCAGATGATTGGCCGAGGCACGCGACTTTCGGAAAACATCTTCGGGATGAGCACCGAATGGGAAAATGGCTTCGGCGACATGGACAAAAGATGTTTCTACATTTTCGACTGGTGCGGCAACTTCGACTTTTTCACAGAGAACCCGAACGGCGTTGAGGTTCAGAGAACGATGTCGCTGACGGAACATTTGTTTGACATCAGAACTGACATCGCGTTTGCATTGCAGGGCGGCGTTTATCAGAGTGACGAGTATGCCAGAGGTCTTCACGACAGGTTGAAAGATGTGCTTTGCAAGCAGGTGGCGAAACTCGATGAGCTGCATGTCAGCGTCAGACAGCAGATTGAATATGTGGTGAAGTACCGCAACCCGGCCAACTGGGTCTATATCACTCCCATCGATGTTTTCGACCTCAAAGGTCGCCTGGCGCAGCTGATCGTTTCCGAAAACGAAGACGAGTCGGCACTGAAATTCGATCTCATTATGTTGAAGATAGAACTTTCGATGGTTGACAAGACGGTAAAAAGCGGCAAATGTGTCAGCAAGGTTATTGACATTGCCGCATTGCTGAAAGACAAGGCCAGCATTCCGCAGGTGTTCGCCAAGCTGCCGCTGCTTGAAGAGGTAACGAGGGTTGCGTTCTGGGCGAACAAGACGCTGCAATCGATGGAAAATGTGCGCATTGAGATAAGAGACCTTGTTCAATACCTCATCGGTGGCGCCAAACGGACGTTTGACATCAACATCGCCGATGTCGTGAACGACGGCGGCGATGTTGACACCATTCCCACCCAGATGTCGTACCGCGAGAAGGTGTTTGATTTCCTGAAAGACAACAAGGAACTACCTGTGCTTCGTAAGATTACAGAGTTGGAGCAGCTGACGACCGACGACATCAAGGAATTGGAGCGCATTTTCTGGCAGGAACTTGGCAGCAAGGAAGATTACGACAAATATCTTGAGAAACACAACCTGCCGTGCGGTGACAGGGTTGCTGTGTTCATCAGGTCGATAATCGGCATTGACCGCTCGGCGGCGATGAGCAAGTTCAGCGAATACATCAACGGTGCGGACATCAACAGCATGCAGATGGAGTATCTGAAAACCATCCTTGACTACGTCTGCCAGAACGGCGACATCACCGCCGACAACATCGTGAACGACGCGCCATTCAACGAATACGACATTTTCGGAATCTTCGGCGAGCGGACTACGCAGTTCGGGAGATATGTGAATTATATACATGAGGCGGTGGGGTGATTGGAGGTAAAGATAAGGGCATTTCTAAATAAAACTCTTTGGTATTCAGATAAATATTTGTATATTTGCCGAAAATTTGAAGAGAAAATGGACACATACAAAAGGGCATACAGAAAGCTTGGCAACCAAGGTTTATTTGATTCGGAGGAAAGGACATCCATGTTGTCCTCATTGAGGAATCCACTTGAGAGGCTTACGGGAACGGTTGATTTCGAGATGTTTCGTGAGACGTTGGAGATGGGCTTGTATAGAGAGCGTCTGACGAAGGCGGGGGCGAAGCCGTATGACTATGTTCTGATGTTCAAGATCCTCGTGCTTCAGCGGATGTACAATTTGAGCGACGAGCAGACTGAATATCAGATAGTTGACCGCACAAGTTTCAGGGACTTCCTCGGTCTGGCGAGCGGAGACAGGGTGCCGGACGCCAGAACCATCTGGGCGTTCAAGGAGCAGCTGACAGTGAAAGCTCTCCATGACAGACTCTTTTGCGACTTCGACAGATTCCTGCGGGAGAGGAACCTGATAATGAACCAGGGCGTGATAATAGACGGCAGTTTCGTGGAGGTGTCCCGCCAGCGCAACACGCGCGAAGAGAACAAGGCCATAAAGGATGGTCGCGGCGGCGAACTTTGGAACGCGGAAGATGACGATGCTGAGGAGGATAAGAAGAGAAAGGCCAACAAGAAGAGGCACAAGGACACTGACGCCAGATGGACGAAGAAGGGCGTGTGGAGCATGTGTTCGGCTACTGCGAGCTGAATCTGCACGGGATGTTCAGCCGCGTCATCGGTTTCGCGCGAAACGCCGCCAGAAACACCCTGACCAACCTGGTTTACAACGTGTGCCGATATGAGCAAATAGTACGATTAGGAATGAATTAGTTTTGATAACACATTGATAAACAATATTTTATCCAAAAAAATATGAAATAATAATGAAAAGTTAGAAACTTATAAGAAAAATTTGTATCTTTGCCGCGTTGTTCACTTTGAATTTTGGCTGACGGACTTCACGAAGTTCAGAGGGGCGGCGCGAAAATGCTAAAAATAGAAGTCCCCTATAATCATTTATTGCTGTCCGATAAAAACTAAAAACGTGCAAAAAGGATTTCTAACCCATT
>JAUNNU010000150.1 GCA_030537295.1 Bacteroidia bacterium | reverse complement strand
ATGTTGCAATCGAATTAAAGGCCGTTGAATTTGAACCGGAATTTATAAGCAAACTGAATTTTTATGTATCGGCAATTGACGATACTATTAAAACAGAATATGACAATCCAACAATTGGCTTATTGTTGTGTTCTTCCAAATCGAGAAAAACCGTAGAATATACATTACGTGGCAACAATGCTCCATTGGGAGTGGCAAGTTACCAAACTTGCAAAATTCCCAATGATATAAAAAGCATATTGCCCAATGAAGAACAATTAAAGAAATTATTGTAAAACGAAAGAGAACAATTTTTGAAGTAAACATATTATTAACATAAGCATTAGCTATTATTCACGTCCAAATCAAAAGCCTCGCAAACTGATGATTTCGGTTATCGGATAAACGCTAATCCACGGGACGCTTTGCACTCTCGTACTCATCACATTAAAGTTGATGCTCGCACCGATTAGGTGTGGGCTATATCTATGTGGTGAGACGGGGTTCATGCGAGGCTCCTCGTGGACGTGATAGAGAGGTCCGCACCTTTCTTTTTGCCCGATAGTGATTGATAGTTGTGCGAAAAAGACTATCTATGCAAAAAGAATCAAGGAATCAAAAAATCCAAATTTTAAGAGGAATAGCAATAATTGCTGTTGTCCTAATCCATACTTGTCCAAGTGGTTATTGGCAAGTTATCTGCAGACCATTTATCAACTATTCCGTCGCAACATTTTTGTTTTTATCTGGATATTTAACAAAAACAGATAATGAAAATTGGCCAAAGTTTTTCAAAAAAAGGATTTTTAGAGTTTTACTTCCATACCTAGTTTGGACCGTATTATATAGTATCACATCTAAAGGGTAACCGTTCGGTAAAAGCACATTGATGCCTATCATTCAGAATCTTAAATTTGATGCAAAAATTAAAAAGCTTTATAATGAATGATTTTGTAGAAAAGAAGCCGAGGAGAAAAAAGGCTGACAACTCCTATCTTTTCCTTTATGCGAAATACCTACACAGTGGCAAGGCTATGCCAGAGTTTTGTAGGGAAGAAGGTATTGACTATCTTGGTTTTTTAAGATTCTCTGTCCAATGGGAAGATTCCCATGGCAGCAAAATGGTAACGACCTGTATGGAAAAGATTGACCGTGCTCCAAAACTGTCGAAACATCCAAATTTCATGCCAAGCCGTGCGAAACGATTGTTCACGGAACTGGTGTTTGACCAAGGTCCAAGCACCCACAGGTCTATAAACAGATTCCCATCTGATCCAAGTTTGAAAGCGGAGATTGAACATCCCAATCCAGAGACAATAATAAGCAAAGCTTCAATCACATTCCCAAGTGGAATCAGTATTGAATACAATGAGGCATCTGTAAAACTGTTAATTTTAAGTGTAATTCTTTATGAAGAAGCAGATTCTTGGGTTGAGCTCTGACCTTCATTTCTTTCTCTTCCATAAGCCAGTGTCTATGCAGGGAGGTATAGAGAAGTTAAAGGGACTCGTCATTAATGAATTGGATAGAGATCCGACAAATGGTGACGTCTATATATTCTTATCTTCAAACCGCAAACAGATCAAACTCTTGCATTATGAGAATTACGTTTTCACAATGTATGTGAGACGGATTTATAAGGGGAGGTTTGTATACCCGGAATATGATCCCCAAAAAGATAAATACATAATTAGTATGGAAAAACTCATAAAACTGATAAGGGGCTATGCCAGTAGAGTTTGAACAAACAAAATCCCCCGAAAGTCGTATCTGGCTTCCGGGGGAGTTTTTATAATTAAAATCCCCACAAAGAAGGATTATACCGACAATTATGAATTACGAATTATGCATTATGAATTATTTGGCGCGAACCGCACGCACTGGGAACCCGGTTTGGCGAAAATGATAGTAAAAGTATGCATCCTTCTCATAGAAACGTATGTGACGTGAGTAAGCATCGCTCGCTTCGTAGAGCGTGGCCGACCAATAGAAACCACTCTTGCCTACATAGAAGGTATCAGAAGCAAAGAGATAACCTGCAGCAGGTAAAAAAATATGTGCATCTGTTGCAGTATAGTCAGTTAACGGTGTCTGTTGTTTTCCCACGAACTTTCCTTTGTCATCTGCATTTTTTGCCTTATATACTATGATTCCACCAACATCACTTCCGTTGTAGCTGTCTGTCCATACCACATAGCACTCCTCAACTAGCTCTCGCTGTTCCTCGTTCGTAGGCATTCGCCACTCGTTGCCCCATATAACTGTAGTTACATCATCTTCTGGAATAAGAATAGAAAGACTGTCTATTACTCCTTTTTTTCGATATTTTCCAAAATTGTATCTCGACAAAGATTCCAAATCTGAGTATTTGTCCACTTTCGCATATTTGTATGTGCTCCAATCGTAAACCTCCTTTGGCTCTGTCTCGCCCCATGCGAAGTAGTCGCCGTATTCCTCTGGCTTTGTGGCTCCAATGTTGTATGTCGCCCATAAAGTACCTGATGGTAGACCAAGATCCACATACTCATGGTTTGATGAAGGAGTAGTATCGACGGGTGTGGTCTCATCCTCGAACACCACCTCATCCACATCATTCACGTCGAATTTCACGATCTCTCCATCTTTGGTCTTAACCTCCATGAATGTAGAAGCGTAGGATGCCACTCCTAATATTGTGATTCCTAATGCAGATAGAATTTGTCTTTTCATATTAATTATTTCTACGATGTATGATTTATATCTGCAAAGATAATCTTTTATTCAGACTATTATGTAGAATCTGATAAATATTGTCTCTACAAGAGATAGAATATCGAAAAATCTTTTTTAAAAAGTTCTAAAAAAAGCAATAAAAAAAATGATATAAGCACCTGATTTTTAATTAAATATATTTGCACAACTGCTTAATTTTTAGTAATTTTAAAGTATGAAAAGGACAGAAAACAGCAACCAGGATTTGCTTGATATGATAGCTGCTCTCCTCAAACAAATTGAGGGGAAAGACGAAATGATCAGTGTCATTTTAGAGCAAAACAATGAGTTGCAACATACTATTTCCAACTTGGAGAGCACAGTCGCAAAATTGAATGATCAGATTGCGACTATGCAACGTTCTCTTTATGGTGTCAAGAGTGAGAAATCTCAAAACATCAAAAAAGATGACAACAACAAAGGGAATGGGGGAGTAGGATGTAATAATCTTTCCGATGAAAAAGTCCCTGCTAAACAAAAATCGTACAAGAGTCCTGCCCGTCGTGATTACGATTCAATCAAACCTACCAAGACTATTACAATCAAGCCATCTGAGGAAGAGATGAAAGGGGCACGATTTGTAAAGAAACTGATATCGTATCATTTCAACTTCGTTCCTGCTCATATCGAAAAAGAAGAGATAGTCAGATATGTTTACGAAAAGGATGGACATTTAATTATTCCACCGCTTCCCGATGTGCCGGAAGGATTCGAGAAAAGGCATCTTTCAGCTTCTCTTGCAGCAGGAATTCTAAGCTACAAATATCATCTGCATATGCCATTTGAGCGACAATTGGTCATGTTGGACGGAAGCAAAATCAAACTGGCAAAGACAACACTTTTCGACTATTCTGTAGCAGCTGCTGATGCACTCGACGGAATATACGAAGCCATAAGGGAGAGGGTATTGTCAGACTACAGATGCCATATAGACGAGACTGTGCAAAATGTGGTGGACAAAGAAAAACATTGCTGCAGGAAAGGTTATGATTGGGGATTTGTCAGTCCTAAATATAAGATGATGTTTTTCACATCGACAGACGGATCAAGAGGTCATGACGTTCTTGACGAGCAGCTAAAGGAATTCAAAGGTAAATACATCCAGACTGATGGATATAACGCATATACAAACGCTGGAGAGAGAATTGGAAAGGATATAGTACAAATTCCATGCATGAGCCATATAAGAAGGAAATTCTTTGATGCGATCCAAAGCAATTCAAATATAGCCGAAGAAGGATTAGAACATATAAATAGAATGTTTGGATTGGAAAAAGAGATGAGGGATAAGAAACTTACCAAAATGGAGATCGAAAAGGTAAGGCGACTTGAATTGAAGCCGATGTTAGACAGGTTTAAGATTTGGCTTCTTGAAAAGGCGAGCGATCCGAAATTTATCGAGGATAATTTAGGCAAAGCAATAAATTACGCATTAGAAAGAATCGATAAATTCTATGAGCTGATGAGGAATGGATTACTGAAACTGGAGAACAATCTCGCAGAACGTTGTATGAGAGGACATACTTTAGGTCGAAAGAATTATCTGTTCTGCCAGAACGCAGAAAGTGAGTCAAGGACATGCAAAGTCTATACCATTATCGAAAGCTGCAAACTTTCAGGTATAGATCCGTACAGATATCTTAACTACATATTCAGCAAACCGCCACAATTAGGAGAGACATGGGAGAATTATCTTCCGTGCAATTTGAAGTGGAATTTAAGATGACCACCGTCAATATGAATTAAGACGCAAGCAAATTTGAAATGCTTACGTCTTTTTTTATGGCTGATTTTACATCAAAATTGAAAATTTTATATATTTTTGCCGATGTAAACGAAAAACCTAAAAGCCTTATACTACAACAATCAAACGAGAGTTTTGCACCTAATCACCGAACAGTTACATATATTTGGTAGAATTGAGTAAACATAAATTGCTATATATACGGGAGGATTAGCAAGAAGCAATATAAAGTTGTA
>JAUNNU010000149.1 GCA_030537295.1 Bacteroidia bacterium | reverse complement strand
GCTAGGCAGGGCGCGCCTACGGCGCGCCACGTTTAGCCAACGTTGTTGGCTATGGAGGGCAAACGCGCCCCGTGGAAAACTCCTATCGCTAAGCCTAGCGGAGCTTCCGGAGTTTACACACCGGGCTTGTTTGCCCTCCTTCGACTAGCGAAGGCTATAAGTCAACAAAAACACCGGATAAACGAATATCCGGTGTTAAAGTGAAATTTCATAAATAAAGTTAATAAAAAATTAAACAAAAGATTCGACATCAAGCAATTCCTTACACTCTGTAATAGCTCCAGTCGAAAGATTAATTTCACAAAGCTTGTAAAATTCAAAATCCGAAGGATAACGAGAAACAACAGAACGCTCATCATGACGAATCGCATCAAAGCGCCGACAAGCATCTACTTTACTGAACTCCGTAAAAGGAGGAGCAAACAATTTATTTTTCAAATCATAAAAAGAATAAACACCTAAATACATATCAGATTTCATAAAAAACTTCCTTTCATAAAATCAATAATTACCAATTACCAACAACAACATCATTTTTCTTTACAGCAAAGGAAAAAGAATATCCTTTAAATTTAAAAGAAATAGATACATTCAAATCTTCAGGCAATTAACACACCTCCTTTCGACGTTTAGATTCTAACTTAACATTCTGAAATTTTTCTGAATAACAATGAGAGTCATGAAGAAATGGTTCTGTAGCACCAGAAGAAAATAAAAAACTCTGATAGGAAGAATTAATACCTAAATTCAAATCATTATTAAGAAAATCTTTAAAAGCATACAAAGACTTTTTTCGACGCTCAACCTTAACAGCATCAAGATTAGAAGTAAACTTATCATAAAGATTATCAAAATAAGTAGGTGGCTTTAATTTTAAACCACCACGCATAACAACAAAATCATTAGGATAAACATCAGATTGATACTTTTGAAGCCAATCATGACCAATACCGGGACGACGAGACATTAATGCAAATTCTGGTTCTCGTCCATGATAATGCTCTTCAGCCAAATCACCTGTTAGCTTTTTAGTACAATATCTTGCGACATAAGCAGCGGAGTCGAATGTGACAGAACCAAAGCTATGAAAGCCGAAAGGCCAAAGCTTAGAGAGAGAAGGGCTAATAAATAAAGGGCTGGGCTTATATCGTATAGGCTCGGCATCAAGTAATCTAAAATTAAATAAGATAAGATGATAATGAGGACGCTCATTGAGATTACCGTACTCACCACAAGCATAAAATCGAATACCATCACCAAACTCCTTTCTTAAACGCTTCATGAACTTCTGCAAATGGTCTTTATGTAAAGACAAATCAGCAGGTAAATGTTCATTATCATAAGTTAAAGTTAAAAAAATATTATAGTCCCATAAAGAGGACTCACAGACACAACGCATAGCCCATTGACGACTTTTTTCCAAACGACAACCAATACACTGACCGCAAGGTATTTTAACAGGCATATCTAAAAGCGCATTCTCCCGGGTAAAGACCAACGGTCTCTTCCCGGAAGAAGAAACGCTTTTTGACTTAAAAGCCGTTATGGGATGATAGCAAGGCAATTAAATCCTAAAGCCACCGCGCATAGGCACGGGAGCAACATTAACACTACGAGTGCGGTCAGCCGTAGCAGTAAATAAAGACTTAGCACCTTTTTTAGAAAGCTTAGAGCGTTTACCTTTCATAATAAAACTCCTTTCATTTCACGTGAAACATTAAAAATGGTCTATCAAACCGGGAACACTGTAAACAGGCATAGGACGAACACAATTCAGGTCAAAATAAACATCAAGAAGGAAGTGAGGTTCATTCTGAACAGCAACCACACGGTCAATAGGCGGATTGTCCTCGATAAAAGTTGAATTGAGAGTTGGCAAAGAACTAAAATTCTGTGCCAAATGCCACATATCAAGAGGTGCAGAATAAGTAGACCTAAATTTACCTGTTATCATACTGGGATAATAACGGTACTCGGCATAACGTTCCTGATAACCAAAAATACCAGCATCATCAGAAGTACCCTGAGCATAAATTTCTCTATTGTAAACTTCCTGCTCTCCAAGATGGGCAAAAGACGGCCAGTAAAAATCATAAACAGTCTGACGACTCCAAAGACGATTTAGACCCTGTTGATAACTCAAATCAGCGCGTACATTAACAAGACCGATAATGTAACCGTGCTCGGTAAAGCTTTTCGTGAAGCCGTGAAAAGAATCGCCAACAACACCAAAAGCGGAAAGATTACCCTGAGGGGTTGTCACATCAGTAGAAGAAGTCTGAGCAACGGGATTAATATGCAACCGAGAAGAAGAACCACCGAGATATTCTGGACGCTGCAAACGCGCATCAGGAGATACAACACCGAAATGGCTACGAATAATTTCAGTATAACGAGAACCACCGCGAGCCTGTTTTTCTGCAAATCGCTGCAAAGCAAAAGCTTCACGCAAACTATTTATTGTTGCAGCAGTCGCTTGAGACAAATCAGCATACAAAGGCCAAATATGACCACCATCAGGAGCAGTGGAATTAAAACCAGAAATAGTAGAAGTTGAGCCAAAAGGTACAATAGAATCATCAGCACCTAAATACTGTGAATTATTGTTATTAGCACCATGAGCATGCCAACCCTTATGAGTATCAGAAAGATATTCACCAGCAAAACCATAGTCACTACCAACAATTACAGGTGCAGTAGTGCCAAGAGGTAATTCAACACCGGGAGATTTTTGCGGAAAGGGTAAACTGGACGTGAAATAATCATGACGCTTACCACGACGTTTTAATGAATAATCAGACAAACTATCAGGACCATCACCACGATTAACAGTAAGAGAATTTTGCAAATTCTCATCACGGAACCATTCATTGTAAATAAGATTGTAAGCCCTGAAAGGCAAAACATTAACATTATCAAGTGATACGCCAGTAGGAATACCAAAATAATCACCGAGAGAACCTACAGAATGAGAAGTACTATCAGCAAGTACAGGAATAAGAAAATCAGTAGAGTCACCGGGGTCAATCTGCTCACCACAAAATTTATTCCAATTATCCCAAACAAGACGATTCGGAACGAAGAAAAAAAATGTCTCCATGAAAACATTATCCATAAAAGGAGCAACAGGAGTCGCCAACCTGCCAAAAAGTGTAGCACGAAGGTTAAAAGTATCACCGGGGACAACTTCGTCAACGAAAAAAGGAACAAGATAACCAGCGTCAAGTGTAGTTTTATAACCGTGAGAACGATTAAAAGAACTACGCTGAATATCAGCTTTCGGAATCATAGAAAACTGATGAGACATAACAGATTTCATTATTCTTTCACCTCTCCAACCTTTGTTTCATGTGAAACACTGGGATTGACAAGACCAAGCTTTTCAGCTTCGGCCCTATTCTTTGCATCAGCAAGAAAATCAAGTAATTCTACAGCAGAATTATTAAAACGCTTACGCATATCAGAAGGTAACTTCATAAAATTCTCTTTAGCAAGAGCCAAACGATTCTGAATAGAATGAAAATCACCGACCGTAGAAACATCTTCAAAGTTCATAGGTTCTGTACATTGAGGAAATAAACCAGTACGATTATAACGAGCCATAATCATATTTATATTCACCTCATTTTCAAAATGCTGTTGTGTCAAAGTATCCTCTGGACAACTAAGACCATCAACACGACGTGGATTATACTTAGAAGCAAAATCCATAAAAAAACCTCCAATCATTTTATCAAGCCAGCAAAAGGATTAATAACATCTTTAAGATTAGACAATGCATCCATCCACAAATAAGCTTGTGGATTGCGCCGACGAGCTTCGGCGATAATATTACCTTTAGCAATATCACCTTTACGAGACTCAATCATACTACTTAAATTTTCAATATCTTTGGTAGCCTTAGCACTATTACTCCTTGCATTATGCCAAGCAGCGTTAGCTTGCTCAACAGCAGCCTGGGCGGTTACAGCACTATTAGCAACCATACCTTCATAATACCGAGAAGTTGCTGCAGCTATATCTCGCTTATATGCAACATCTGCAGCAGTGGAAAGCCTAGAATTTTCAACATCCTGACGAATTTTATTTATATTCTCATCAGCAACCTGTTTATTAATATCCAAAGACTTTTCATTAACTTCTGCATTAGTCCTATTAGCTTCAGCTGTAATACGGCCATTTTCAGCATCGGCTAAATTCTTTTTAGACTGAGACCGAACAGCAGCAAGTTCAGCAGCAGTTTGGGCTAGGTTCTTCACAGGATTACTCATAGAACCACCAGACGGAGAACCTAAAGCAGCATGACCAGTCGCCGATAAAATCGGATTAAGACCAGCTTTATTCAAATCTTCAACTTCCCATTGATGATAATTCTTAGCCTTTTCACGCTCAAATTCCTGCTGCATTTTAAGCATCTCAATATTCATACTAGCAGCGGACTCTGAACCAAAAATATCACCTGCAAAACCTAAAGCAGCACCAGCAAGAGAACTCCAATCAAATCCCATTTTTCTCACCTCCTTTCTCCCTTAATATAACAAAAAATCTTCAAGGGAGCAAGGAAAAAATTAATTGAGAATTAATGTCAGGTGTCAGTCGTGACAGTTACATCAAGTAGGTAACTGTCACGACGTCCCGACCTCCGGGGGGGGGGGCGCGGCCCCCCCCCCCCCCCCCCGGCGCCCCGGGGGGCGGGGGGGGCCCCCACCAACAGCGCACA